>NZ_BAAAMR010000181.1:0-12599 GCF_039529375.1 Actinomadura napierensis | reverse complement strand
GTGGAGCTATGGGGATTCGAACCCCAGACCTCCTCCATGCCATGGAGGCGCGCTACCAACTGCGCCATAGCCCCGCGGTTGAGGAAAAGCTTAGTGCACGTTGGGAGCAGTTCGGACGCCGCGGGCCACGGAGGAGCACCTCCGTGGCCCGCGGTGGGCGTTACTGCTTCGACTTGAAGACGTACCGGCGGTCGTTCATGGTCGGGACGTAGACGGTGACGCTTTTCGGCCACCCGATGGGCAGGCCGAGGAGGTTGTACTCCTGCGGCTTCTGCGCGGACTCGGCGGAGGCGTCGGCGGGCGGCCGCCGCGGGCCGGGGGGGGGGGGGGCCCGCCGCCGGCGCCCTGCGGGTGGCGGCGGGCGCCTGCGCGCCGCCGGTGGCGGGCGCCTGCTCCTTGCCGCCGGTGTTCGCCGAGCACAGGACCTTGCCGAGGTCCGGGCTGCTCGGGAGGAGCTTCAGTACCGACAGGACGGCGACGGCCTTGGCGCAGTCGGCGTTGTCCGCGGGCGTCGAGGTGGTCGTGTTGGCCGCGGGGTCGGGCGGCGGTGCCGCCTGGGCCGACGCGGGGACCGCGACGGCCACGACCGAGGCCGCCGCCAGCGCGGTGGGCAGCAGCCTTCTTCCGGAGATCCGGCTTCGCATAGGTACAACCCTCATCTCGATCACATCGCCACTACGTGGCGTGTTCCCGCGTGATCGATGCGGCGAAGCGCGGCCCGGGGAAAGGTAGCCGCCGCCATGGCCAAGGCTTTGCGGTCGCCGCCGGACGGGCATCGTCCGGGTACCCACGCAGCGCCTCATTCCAAGAGAAGACCCCCTGGTGCCCGCATCCCTCCCAACCATGGGTAGATCGCCGCGAACACCCCGCACTCCGGCATGTCAGGTCCAGCCGAGGCGGTCGCCGACCTCGTCCGGCGCGTATCCGCGCTGTCCCGCCTCGCCGATCCAGACCATCCCGTCGGCCTCGGTCACGGCGCCGACGACGTGCTCCTGCGGCATCCGCGGCTGGATCGCCAGCCGCACCTCCAGCCGCGGATCGAACCGGCGCAGCTCGTCGATGAGGTCGGCCACGGTGAGCTCGCGCTTCGCTCCCCTGCGGTGTCTGCCCATACCCCGCATGAAACCATCCCCGCCCCACCGCCCAGACCATTCGTCCCACGATGTCCGTTTAACCTTTACCCACCCACCCGCAGCCCAAAGGGGGCAAGGGGCGAAGCCCCAAAAAGCGCGAAGCGCGCAGGGGGCGTGGGGGCGAAGCCCCCACATCGGGGGTCCGGGGGTCGCCCCCCGGGAAAAAAGACGAGGAGAGGCGGCCCGCGCTTTCCGCGGGCACACCTCTCCGATCTCCGAGTGGAGCTATGGGGATTCGAACCCCAGACCTCCTCCATGCCATGGAGGCGCGCTACCAACTGCGCCATAGCCCCGCGCGACTGCGTGGACGTTCATCCCGCAGCGCTCCGCCAGTGTATAGGACGGCGGGGGTGGGTCTCGAATCGTTTGGGCGTCAGGCTCCGTTGTCGGTGCGGTCGTCGCCGAGGACGGGTTCGGGGAGGGTGCCGGCGTTGTGCTCGGCGAGGCGCCAGCCGCCGTCGCGCATCTCGGTGATGACGGACCAGCAGCAGTTGGACAGGCCGCCGAGGCGTTCCCAGACCTCTTCGGGGAGGCCGAGGAGGTGGGACATGCCGAGGCGGAGGGCGGCGCCGTGGGAGGCGACGACGAGCCTGCCGGTGGGGGGCAGTTCGTCGAGGGCGCGTTCGAGGGCGGCGCCGACGCGCTTGGCGACCTGGGCGCTGGTCTCGCCGCCGGGCGGCTGCCAGGCGGCGTGCTCGGCGGGATAGCGCTCGCGGATCTCGCGGGCGGTGAGGCCCTCCCAGGCGCCGCCGTCGCGCTCGATCAGGTCCTTGTCGTACTGGACGGGGAGTCCGGTGACGTCGGCGAGGGCCTGGGCGGTGTCGGCGGCTCTGCGCAGCGGTGAGGCGAGCAGGGCGGTGGGGCGGAGCCCGGCGAGGAGCCGGGCCGCGCGCTGCGCCTGGGCCGCGCCGGTGTCGTCCAGCGGGATGTCGGTCTTGCCCTGGAAGCGGCGTTCGACGTTCCAGGCGGTCTGCCCGTGCCGCCAGAGCAGGAGGGTGCGCTTGCCCGGCTCGCGGGCGGGGCGGGCGTCACTCACTCGTGCTCCCGACGGCACGGGCGCGCTGCCGCATGTGGGCGTTGACGCCGTCGGGCAGGGCGATGAGGGGGCAGTCCTTCCAGAGCCGCTCGAGGGCGTAGAAGAGCCGGTCCTCCTCGTGCTGGATGTGCACGATGACGTCGGCGTAGTCGAGCAGGACCCAGCGTCCCTCGCGCTCGCCCTCGCGGCGGACGGGCTTGGCGCCGGCCTCTTCGCGCAGGCGCTTTTCGACCTCGTCGACGATGGCCCGGACCTGCCGGTCGTTGGGCGCCGAGCAGAGCACGAACGCGTCGGTGATGACGAGCTGCTCGCTCACGTCGTAGGCAAGAATGTCGTCGGCCAGCTTGTCGCCCGCCGCCTCGGCGGCGATCCGGACGAGCTGCGCCGCCCTGTCGGATGCGGTCACGATGCGCTCGCGATCCTCCCTGTAGGGGTCGTCTCGGCTAACACCTTCTCACGGGTGGCGGCCGGCGGCCCTGTTCGTCGGTGTGCGGGCCGGTACGGGCGTCCAGCCCCCTGTTCCAGGGTATGCGGCGCTCCGAGACGATCGTCCGCGCGAAGATCCAGCTCAGGCGGCATCTGCGCGGTAGAGGTCGCGCTTGTTGATGTACTGGACGATGCCGTCCGGCACGAGGTACCAGATCGGTTCGCCGGAGTGGACGCGCTCGCGGCATTCGGTGGAGGAGATCGACAGGGCGGGGACCTCCATGAGGGAGACGCGCCCGTCGGGCAGGCCGGGGTCGGCGAGGCGGTGCCCGGGCCGGGTGACGCCGACGAAGTGCGCGAGTTCGAACAGCTCTTCGGTGTCGTGCCAGGTGAGCATCTTCTCCAGGGCGTCGGCGCCGGTGATGAAGAACAGCTCGGCGTCGGGGCCGTGGATCTCCCGCATGTCGCGCAGGGTGTCGACGGTGTAGGTGGGGCCGGGGCGGTCGACGTCGACGCGGCTGACCGAGAACCGCGGGTTGGACGCGGTGGCGATGACGGCCATGAGGTAGCGGTCCTCGGCGGCGGTGACCGTGCGGCCCTCCTTGTGGGAGGACAGGCCGGTCGGGACGAACACCACCTCGTCGAGGGAGTAGAAGTGGGCGACCTCGCTGGCGGCCACGAGGTGGCCGTGGTGGATCGGGTCGAACGTCCCGCCCATGATCCCCAACCGGCGCTTTTGCGTCATGGCGACGAGAATAGCCAGCCGGGCCGGCGCCCGGAACGTCCGGCCCCCGCCCGGCGTCAGGTCAGGCCGGGCAGCGGCGGGCGGCCGTCCTCCCAGGCCACCACGCGGACGGCCTTGCCGACCTCCACCCTGGGGACGGCGCCCTCGGGGAGGGTGAACACCTCGGCGCTGAGGCCGAGCGCCTCGTGCAGCTCGTGCGCGAGGCGCTCGCGGGGGTCGCCGGAGAGGGCCTCGCAGGCGACGAGGAGCCGGACGGCGGGGCTGCGGCGGTCCACGACGAGCTGGTAGTGCGGGCGGACGAGCCCGGACCCGAGCAGCACCCGTTCGACCTCGCTCGGGTACACGTTGACGCCGCGGACCACGATCATGTCGTCGGCGCGCCCGATGACCTTGCTCATCCGGACGAGGGTCCGGCCGCAGGGGCACTCGCCGCGGGTGAGCGAGGCGATGTCGCCGGTCCGGTAGCGCAGCAGCGGCAGCGCCTGCTTGGTCGGGGTGGTGAAGACGAGTTCGCCGGGCATACCGTCCTCGACGGGGTCGCCGGTGGAGGGGTCGACGGCCTCGACGATGAAGTGGTCCTCGTTGACGTGCAGGCTGTCCTGCTGGAGGCATTCGGTGGCGACGCCGGGGCCGATGACCTCGGAGAGCCCGTAGATGTCCATCGCCTTGATCGGCAGGACGGCCTCGATCGCGGCGCGCAGTTCCGCCGACCACGGTTCGGCGCCGAACAGCCCGGCTTTCAGCGCCGGCAGTTCGACTCCGGCCTCGGCGACGGCTTCTCCGAGCCGCAGCGCGTAGGCGGGGGTGCAGGTCAGGATGTCGGCGCGGAGGTCGGCGAGCATCCGGACCTGCCGGTCGGTCATCCCGCCCGACATCGGCACGACGGTCGCGCCGAGCGCGACGGCGCCCTGGTGGATGCCAATGCCGCCGGTGAACAGCCCGTACCCGTATGCGTTGTGCACGATGCTGCCCGGCGACGCGCCCGCGCACGCTAGCGACCGCGCGCACATCGACGCCCACAGGTCGAGGTCGGCCTTGGTGTAGGCGACGAGCGTGGGCCGGCCGCGCGTCCCGCTGGACCCGTGCACGGCGGCGACCTGGTCGCGCGGGACGTTGAGCATGCCGAACGGATAGTTGTCCCACAAGTCCTGCTTGGTGGTGAACGGGAGGCGCCGAAGGTCGGCGAGCATGACGTCCGCCCCACCGCCGACACCGGCCTCTTTCAGCCGCCGCCCCTGCACGCCGTCCGCCGCGATGAGCCGGTCGACCAGCCCCCACAACCGGTGCCGCTGCAGCGCGGCCCGCTCGTCGGTCGGCATCGCCTCGGCATGGGGATCGAACACGCGCGCCTCCCGGGCAGGCCACAGCCGGACGCGGGCTCCGCACCGGGGAACCCTGCGGCAAAGTGGTTCGTCGGAACTACCATGCCAGACATGACGGAGAACACACCGGATCGGGCACGGACGCGCTTTCCCGGGATCAGTTCCCGGGCCTACGAACACCCGGCGGACCGTTCGGCGCTGGTCGCGCTGCGCTCGCTGTCCGGGTTCGACGTCGTCCTGCGCAAGCTGTCGGGGCTGGTCAACGAGCGGTCGCTGCGGCTGATGTTCCTCGGCGGGACGGTCCGCGTCGGCGACGACCAGTTCCACCACCTGAACGACATGGTGCGGGACGCCTGCTACATCCTGGACATGCCGGAGGTCCCGGAGGTCTACGTCCGGCAGGACCCGACGCCGAACGCGATGGCGCTCGGCTCCGACCACCCGTTCATCGTGGTCAACACCGGGCTGCTCGACCTGCTCGACGACGAGGAGCTGCGGTTCGTCATCGGGCACGAGGTCGGGCACATCCTGTCCGGGCACGCGGTGTACCAGACGATGATGCAGATCCTGCTGCAGCTCGGGTCGCGGCTGGCGTGGCTGCCGCTCGGCAACATCGGCATCGCGGCGATCATCATCGGGCTGCGCGAGTGGTTCCGGAAGGCGGAGCTGTCGTCGGACCGGGCGGGCCTGCTGGCGGGCCAGGACCTGGACGCGGCGAAGCGGGTCAACATGAAGCTGGCCGGCGGGACGCGGCTGCACGAGATGAGCAGCGAGGCGTTCCTGCAGCAGGCCCGCGAGTACGACGCGGCCGGCGACGTGCGGGACGGGCTGCTGAAGTTCCTGAACCTGCTCGGCCAGTCGCACCCGTTCGCGGTCATCCGGTTCGCGGAGATCGACCGGTGGGCGCGCAGCGGCGAGTACGAGCGGATCATGGCGGGCGACTACCCGCGCCGCGACGACGACGGGAACGCGTCGGTCAGCGACGGGATCAAGGAGGCGGCGCGCTCGTACCGGGAATCGTGGGAGCGGACCGCGGACCCGTTCGTCGGCAAGGTCCGCGACATGGCGGACGCGGCGGCGAACGCGGCGGGCGGCCTGTTCGACCGGTTCAACCGCCGGGACAACTAGCCGCACCGGAAGAGACGAGGGCCGCCGTGACACGGACACGGCGGCCCTTTTCCGTGCGTCAGAACGGGGCGGGGACGAGCAGTTCGACGTTGCGGTCGGCGGCCTCGCCGCGGCGGTTCTCGGCGCGGTCCTGCCAGTCGTTGCCCGCCAGCTCGCGCGACAGCGACGCCAGGTGGACGGGGTCGGCGAGGCGCCCGCCGTAGGAGGCGGGGCCGGCGGAGTCGAGGATGGTCGCGAAGACCGACAGGGTGCCGTCGCGGTTGTCGGCGAGCTCGACGATGCGGCTCTGCTGCGGGAAGTCGATGTGCGCGGCCGTGTTGACCTCCCAGAACCCGCCGCCGGACGTGCGGGCGTGCGGGATCACCTGGTTGCGGTGCGTGTGCCCGTTCACCCACAGCACGACGTTCGGGTAGCGCAGCAGCAGCGCCTCCACGTCGTCGCCGAGGACGCGCCCGCCGCCGAGGGGGTTCGTCAGCGAGGCGATGGGGTGGTGGCTGAACAGGACGAACAGCCGGTCCTTCGCGGTGTGCCGGACGGTCGAGCCGCCGGCGGCGAGGTAACGGCTGCTGCCCGCCTTGAGCTGCGCTTCGAGCCACGCGAACTGCGCCTTGTCGAGGGAGCCCTCGGAGTAGCCGTTCGGGTTGACGGTGTCGAGGACGAGCCCGCGGACGATGCCCCGGTCGAAGGCGTAGTAGGCCGTCCCGTCCCGGAGGTTGGCCTGGGTGAAGCCGTGGCCGCGCAGGGACGCCGACGTGCGGAAGTGCTCGGCGACGACGTCGGCGCGCGACAGCATCCGCCGGTTCGGGTCGGGGGTGACCTGGCGGAACAGGCCGCCCGCTCCCCCCTGCTCGCGGCTGAGCCGGACGAGTTCGGCGGCGTCGGCCTTCT
Organism: Actinomadura napierensis; assembly: GCF_039529375.1. NCBI lineage: Bacteria > Bacillati > Actinomycetota > Actinomycetes > Streptosporangiales > Thermomonosporaceae > Actinomadura > Actinomadura napierensis. The sequence goes on along the minus strand of NZ_BAAAMR010000181.1, from coordinate 5,921 downwards.
CCATCATCCGGGCGAGGCGCTGTGCCTGCGCGTCGTCCGCCGGGGCGCCGATCTTGATGCCGCCGGTGGCGAGGCCGGAGACGAGCGGGTTGACCGGCAGGTTGCCCTGGATGAGGCCGTCGTGGTTGCCGAACGCGGCGAGCCACGGCATGGTCAGGCCCGTCGCGGCGAAGGGCCGGCGCGCGGCGTCGATCAGGCCCTTGACGTGCGGGAAGCCGTACTTGGCCATGGGGATGTCGGGCTGGGCGCCGGGCGGCGGGCCGTCGGGGTGCCAGAAGGCGCGGTCGTAGGACGCGTGGTCCATGACGCCCTCGTAGCGGTTCGGGTCGCCGGAGTCGGGGCGGATCCGGCCGCCGTCGAGCAGGTCGATGATCCAGCGCAGCTCGTTGTACTGGACGTTGTCGGCGGCGTCGCCGGTGTTGATGGTGAACGACAGGCCGAGCCCGGTGGCCGGGCCGCGCCCGACCGTGTTGACCGCGCGGACCATCGCCTCGGCGACCTGGGTGGTGAGGATCTCCTGCGGCCGGTAGGCGCCCTCGACGGGCAGCATGCTGACGGCGTCCTTGAGCCGGTCGGCGAACTCGACGCGCGCCGGGGACTGCGCGTCGACGATGTGCACGTCGGTGAGCTGCCCGAACGCCAGGACGCCGCGCCGCGTGGCGGCCCGCTTCGGGGCGGCGGTGCCGCCGAGGTCGCGGCGGAGCAGGTGCGGCTCGCCCGGCCCGGCCGTCACGGGCCGGTAGCCGCCGGCGCCCGGCTTCCCGAGCACGTAGGTGCGGTCGAGGGTGGTGCCGGTGGCGGGGCCGCGCAGCGGGGGCGCCGCGGCGGCGGCCGGGCGCGCGGGGAACGCGGCGAGTCCGGTGGTGGCGATCCCCGCGCCGAGGGCGGCGCCCTTCAGGACGCGGCGTCGGCTGATCTCAGGATTCACACGCCGAATCAGACCATGCCCACCAACGTGACATCAAGGGTCACAGTGTCACAATCCGGCGCCCGTCCGGTCAGCCGCGGGTGTGGCCCTCGCCCGTGACGACGTACTTGGTCGAGGTCAGCTCCGGCAGCCCCATCGGGCCGCGCGCGTGCAGCTTCTGCGTCGAGATGCCGATCTCCGCGCCGAACCCGAACTCCTCGCCGTCGGTGAACCGCGTCGAGGCGTTCACCATCACCGCGGCCGAGTCGACCAGCGCGACGAACCGCTTCGCGGCCGGCTGCGACGCGGTCACGATCGCCTCGGTGTGGCCGGAGCCGTACCTGCGGATGTGCGCGACGGCGTCCTCCAGGGAGTCGACGACGCGGCCGGCGATGTCCAGCGACAGGTACTCGGCGAACCAGTCGTCCTCGGTCGCCTCCACCACGTCGTCGCCGTACGAGCGGATCCGCTCGTCGCCGTGCACGGTGACACCGGCCTTCTTCAGTGCTTCAAGCGCGCGCGGGACGAACGTGTCGGCGATGTCGGCGTGCACCAGGAACGTCTCGGCGGCGTTGCACACCGATGGGCGCTGCGTCTTGGCGTTCAGCAGGATGTCGACGGCCATGTCCACGTCGGCGGCGGCGTCCACGTAGACGGCGCAGTTCCCGACGCCCGTCTCGATCACCGGGACGGTCGACTCCTCCACCACCGAGTTGATGAGCGACGCGCCGCCGCGCGGGATCAGCACGTCCACCAGCCCGCGCGCGCGCATCAGATGCTTCACCGACTCGCGGGACGTGCCCGGGACGAGCTGCACCGCGTCCGACGGCACCTCGGTCCCGGCCAGCGCCGCCTGCATCACCTGCACCAGCACCGTGTTGGAGTCGTGCGCGGACGACGAGCCGCGCAGCATCGCCACGTTCCCGCTCTTCAGGCAGAGCGCGGCGGCGTCCACCGTCACGTTCGGCCGGCCCTCGTAGATGATCCCGACCACGCCGAGCGGCACCCGGATCTGCCGCAGCTCCAGCCCGTTCGGCAGCACGCTCCCGCGCACCGACTCCCCCACCGGGTCGGGCAGCACCGCGACCTTGCGCACCGCGTCGGCGATCTTCCCGATGCGGCCCTCGTCCAGGCTCAGCCGGTCGATCATGTACTCGGACGTGCCGTTCTCACGGGCCCGCGCGACGTCGGCCTCGTTCGCCTTGACGATCTCGGGGACCGACGCGACCAGCGCGTCCGCGATCGCGTGCAGCGCCGCGTCCTTGACCGCCCGCGGCAGCGGCGCCAGCCCGGACGCCGCCTCCCGGGCGCGCCGCGCCACCATCAGGAACTGCTCGCGCTCGCTCATCGCGAACTCCTCACTGCTCGGTCAGGACCACCAGGTGGTCGCGGTGGATGATCTCCCGCTCGTACTCGGCGCCCAGCTCGCGCGCCAGCCAGCGGGTCGAGCGCCCCATCAGCTCGGGGATCTCGGACGCGTCATAGTGCACCAGGCCGCGCGCCACGACCCGGCCGCCGGGATCGCACAGGTCGACGGGATCCCCGGCCGCGAAGTCGCCCTCGACGCCCGTCACACCGGCGGGCAGCAGCGACTTGCGGCGCAGCACCACCGCGTCCACGGCGCCCGCGTCCAGCGTGAGGCGGCCCTGGCCCGTGGTGGCGTGCGCGAGCCACAGGTCGCGGGTGGACAGCCGGCGGCCGTCCGCCGGGTGGAACAACGTGCCCACCTCGTCGCCCGCGAGCGCGTGCGCGGCGGACGCGGCGTTCGTCAGCACCACCGGGATCCCCGCGATCCGGGCCGCCTCGACCTTGGTGACCATCCCCCCGGTGCCGACCCGCCCGGACCCGCCCAGCTCGACCTCCGCGAGGTCGCCGGGGCCGTGCACGTCGGTGATGCGGCGGACGCCGGGACGGCGCGGGTCGCCGGTGTAGAGGGCGTCCACGTCCGAGAGCAGGACCAGCGCGTCCGCGCGGATCAGATGCGCCACCAGCGCGGCGAGCCGGTCGTTATCGCCGAATCGGATCTCGTCGGTCGCGACGGTGTCGTTCTCGTTCACGATCGGCAGGATCCCGAGCGTGATCAGCTGCTCCAGCGTGCGCTGCGCGTTGCGGTGGTGGGTGCGGCGGATCATGTCGTCGGCGGTGAGCAGCACCTGCCCGACCGTCGCCCCGTACCGGGCGAACGAGGAGGTGTAGCGGGCGAACAGCAGCCCCTGCCCGACGCTCGCCGCGGCCTGCTGCGTCGCCAGGTCGCGGGGCCGGCGGGTCAGCCCGAGCGGGCCGAGCCCCGCCGCGATCGCGCCGGACGACACGAACACGATCTCCGCGCCCTCGGCGCGGCGCGCGGCGAGCACGTCCACCAGCGCGTCGATGCGGTTCGCGTCGATCGCGCCCTGCGGGGTGGTCAGCGACGACGACCCGGCCTTCACCACGATCCGGCGGGCCTTCGCGATCGCCTCGCGCGCGCTCATGGACGCCTCTCTCCTCGGGGGGGTTCTACGGTCTAGTAGTGGCCGTCCAAACGGCGGTCGGTGCCGCGCGGGCCGAGCCCGGCCGCACCGGCGGGGATCTCCGGCTCCCAGTCGAACACGATCGAGTCGTCGGGCGTGCCGATCAGCACGGTCGCGCCGGCGCTCGCCCCGGCCTCGGTCAGCGCGTCCTCCACGCCGAGCCGCGCCAGCCGGTCGGCGAGGTACCCGACGGCCTCCTCGTTGGCGAAGTCGGTCTGCCGCAGCCACCGCACCGGCTTCGCGCCGGTGATCAGGAAGGTGTTGTCGCCGAGGTCCCGCACCTCGAAGTCGACGTCGCCGCGGACCGGCTCCGGCCGGATCACGATCCGGGTCGGCTCCGCCGGCGGCAGCGACGCGCGGAACTCGGCGACCATCGCCGCCATCGCGAACGACAGCTCCCGCAGCCCCTCGTGCGAGGCCGCCGACACCTCGAACACCTTCAGCCCGCGCTTCTCGAACTCGGGACGGACCAGCTCGGCGAGGTCGCGGGCGTCCGGGACGTCCACCTTGTTCAGCACCACGATGCGGGGGCGGTCCGACAGCGGCCGGTCGCCGAGGACCCGGTCGTAGGCCTGGAGCTCGCGCTCGATGACCTCGAAGTCGCTGACGGGGTCGCGCCCGGGCTCGGGCGTCGCGCAGTCCAGCACGTGCGCGAGCGTCGAGGACCGCTCGATGTGCCGGAGGAACTCGAGGCCCAGGCCGCGGCCCTCGCTGGCGCCCTCGATCAGCCCCGGCACGTCCGCGACGGTGAACGTGGTGTCCCCCGCCGAGACCACGCCGAGGTTCGGGACCAGGGTGGTGAACGGGTAGTCGGCGATCTTCGGCTTGGCCGCCGACAGCGCCGCGATCAGCGACGACTTCCCGGCGCTCGGGAAGCCGACGAGCGCGACGTCCGCGACGCTCTTCAGCTCCAGCACCACGTCGTGCTCCTCGCCCGGCTCGCCGAGCAGCGCGAACCCGGGCGCCTTGCGCTTGGCCGACGCCAGCGCCGCGTTGCCGAGGCCGCCCTGCCCGCCGCGCGCGATGACGAAGCGGGTGCCCTCGCCGACCAGGTCGGCGAGGATCGCGTCGCCCTCCTTCACCACGGTGCCGTCGGGGACGGGCAGGACCACGTCCGCGCCGTCCGCGCCCGTCCGGTGCCCGCCCTGGCCGGGACGCCCGTTCGCCGCCTTGCGGTGCGGGCGCCGGTGGTACTCCAGCAGGCTCGCCGCGTTGGAGTCGACGACCAGCACGACGCTGCCGCCGCGCCCGCCGTTCGCGCCGTCGGGGCCGCCCAGCGGCTTGAACTTCTCCCGGTGGACCGACGCGCAGCCGTTGCCGCCCGCGCCCGCAGCGACGTGCAGCACCACCCGGTCGACGAACTGCGCGCCCGAACCCGCTCCTGCGGCCACGGTGGTTCCTCCTCGCTGTCGGCCCATGAACAGGGCATCGGCCCATGAACAGGGCAAAGGGGCGGACCACAACCGGTCCGCCCCTCTGGAAAACGTCTAACGCAGGCGGACTACTCCGCCGGCGGGACGATGCTCACGGCGTTGCGGCCGCGGTACCGGCCGAACTGCACCGCGCCCGCGACCAGCGCGAACAGCGTGTCGTCGCCGCCGCGGCCGACGCCCGGGCCGGGGTGGAAGTGGGTGCCGCGCTGGCGCACGATGATCTCGCCGGCGTTGACGACCTGGCCGCCGAACCGCTTGACGCCGAGCCGCTGGGCGTTGGAGTCGCGACCGTTACGGCTGGACGATGCGCCCTTCTTGTGTGCCATCTGTCCGCTCTCCCTTACTTCCCGGAGCCGATGCCGGTGATCTTGACCTCGGTGTACGGCTGACGGTGCCCCATCCGCCGCTTGTACCCGGTCTTGTTCCGGTAGTGCATGATGTTGATCTTCGGGCCCTTGACCGCGCCGAGGATCTCGGCGGTCACCTCGTACCCGGCGAGGTCGGCCGCCTTGCTGACGACGTTGTCACCGTCCACGACCAGCAGGGCCTGAAGCTTGACGGTCGAGCCGACGTCGCCGGCCAGCTTGTCGACGGTCAGCACGTCGTCGACGGCGACCTTCTCCTGCCGGCCGCCTGCGCGGACAATCGCGTACACCGCGGAAACCTCTCGTCTGCGCGCGCTTCCGGACTGAACCGGTCCCGCGCGTGGCTTACACCAGCCCCCGGATGAGGGCCTACCCCCGGCACCGGGCCGAGGGCGGCACGCCGGGGCGGACCCCTGACGCTCTCTGCTCGACCTCACCGGATCGGCGAGGTGCGCACCGGACGGGCCCCGACGGGGCTCGCGGCACTTGTATCGGGCGACGCGTCGTTGAACGCGCCGACCTCCGAGTGTACTGGACTCCTCGACCCCAACGCGAACCTGCGCCGGCCCGGGGCCTCCCCCGGGCCGGCGCGGGGTCACTCGCTGTCGGCCTGCGCCGCCGCGCGGCGGCGGGTGCGGCGCCGGCGCGGGGCCTCCTCGTCGGCGGACGCCGCCTCGGGACCGGCTCCGTCGGCCTCGGCGGCCGC
>NZ_BAAAMR010000180.1:0-12765 GCF_039529375.1 Actinomadura napierensis | reverse complement strand
CCCCGGGGGGCCCGCCGCCGCCGGGGCCCCGGACGACCCGGACCGGCTCGCCGGCTGGGCCGCGGACCTGCGCCGCAACCGGCCCGTGCCCAGGCCGCCCGCCCGTCCGGGGGAGGAGGACGAGCTCGCGGGGATCGCCGCCGAGCGCGCCGCCGTCCCGCCGCGCGGGATCTGGGGCGTGCTGCAGGCGCTGCGGCCCGGGTCGCCGCTGCTCCCCATCGCCGCGCGCGTGGCGCTCGGCGCCGCGCTGGGCGACTGGGCGTCGCCGGCGCTCGGCGTGGGCCGCCCCTACTGGGCGGTCGTGACCGCCGCCGCCATCTTCCAGGCCAACATCACGTTGAGCTGGCGCCGCGGCCTCCAGCGCGCCGTCGGCAACCTGGCCGGTCTCGCGCTGTTCACCGTCCTGCTCCCGACGACCCGCGCGGGCGGTCTCGCGCTGGTCGCCGCCGTGATGGCGCTGCAGTTCTGCACCGAGGCCACCATGGCCCGCAACTACTGGCTCGGCAGCGTGTTCGTGACGCCGATGGCGCTGTTGATGGTCGAGATGGCCGGGCTCCAGCCCGCCGGGCGGCTGGCGGGCGAGCGCTGGCTGGACACCTGCGTGGGCGTGGCCGCCGGGCTGCTGAGCTGCGCGCTCGTCACCAACCGCCGCGCCTCCGGCCGGATCGCCGCCGCGCTCGACCGGGTGGACGCCGCGACGGCCGCCGCCCGGACGCTCGGCGCCGCCGCGGACCCGCCGCGGCTTGCCAGGGCGCGCGAGCGGCTCACGTCCGCGCTGGTGGAACTGCGCGACGCGGTGGACGGCGCGTCCGGCGAATGGTGGCAGGGCGCGCTGCCCGAGGAGCGGGTCGAGCGGGCCGAACGCGAGGGGCACCGGGCGCTCGCGGCGCTCGCTCCCGCACGCGCCCCGGCCGTCCGGGCGGCGTGACGGGCGTACGATCACCCGGACGGGACGCGGATGTGACAGCGCCGAGGGGGAGCCGGGCGTGGAGGACGTGGTCGCCGAGGTGATCCGGCAGTGGCGGGCCGTCCACCCGGGGCTGGACACCGCCCCGCTGGAGGTGATCGGGCGGATCACCCGCTGCGCCGCGCTGCTGCAGCAGGCCGAGGAGGGCCCGCTGAGCCGCGAGGGACTCGTCCGGGCGGAGTTCGACGTGCTGACCGCGCTGCGCCGGCTCGGGCCCGGCGTCACCCCGACCCGGCTCGCCCGCGAGACGTTCTCCTCCGGCGCCGCGGTGACCAAGCGGGTCCGCCGGCTCCAGGAGCGCGGCCTCGTCGAGCGGCGCCCCGATGAGCGGGACCGGCGCGTCCAGCACCTCGCGCTCACCGAGGACGGGCAGGCGCTCATCGACCGGATCATGCCCGAGCAGGTCGGGTACGAGTCCGCGCTGCTGTCGGGGCTGCCGGAGAAGCGGCGGGAGGAGTTGGCGGGCGCGCTCGCCGAGCTGCTCGTCGTCCTGGAGGGAAGGCTCGGCGGCCTGATCGGATAGCGCGGCGGCGCGGGCGGACCTGCGCCGGGTGACCCTGCGAACAGAGGCATTCGCGATACGTTCGGAGAACTCCGCGCGAACCCCCAGCCTGTACGCGCCGCCCCGAGGAACGATGCCCGTCCTCGCCCAGCCCCTCGCCGACGCCACCGGCCGCACCGCTCCGCCGGAGCGAGCGCCGCGCGCCATCGGCCCCACCTGCGCGCCGGCTCCGGCCGGCCATACGCTCGGCACCGTCACGTTCCCGCCCGCCGACGTGGCCGCCATCGGCCGCGGCTACAGCTGCGCGGCGGCGTCGGTCCGCCGGACGGACGACCTGGCGGCCCTGTCCGGCTGGCTGTCCGGACCCCGGGACCGGCCGATGCTGCTGCACGCGAAGGTCGCGCGGAACCGGCCGTCCTGGTGGCTCGCGGAGGCCCTTCCGGACGCCGCCGCGCACGCTGACCGGTACCGGGCCGTGTAGCCGCCGTCCGCCGGGGAAGGAACGCGGACAGTGATCATTTGCTGTGCCCTGCGTCACACCCCGGAGGAGGAGAGATGACCGCGCCGCCGACAGCCCGGAGGCTCCCGGAGATCGTCATCGAGATGTCCGCGGAGTTCGCCGGGACGCTCATCCTCATCCTGTTCGGGGTCGGCGTCGTCGCCCAGGCCGTCGCGGGCAGCGGTCTCGGGGAGCCGCAGAGCCTCGGCGGCCACGACGCCATCGCTTGGGCCTGGGGCCTCGCGGTCACGCTCGGTGTCTACGTGTCGGCGCGGCTCAGCGGCGGGCACCTGAACCCGGCGGTGACCGTCGCGCTGGCCGTCTTCAAGGGCTTCGCCTGGCGCAAGGTGATCCCGTTCATCTTCGCCCAGTTCCTCGGCGCGTTCGTCGCCGCGTTGATCGTCCGCTGGGACTACAGCGAGATCCTGCACAAGTTCGACCCGGGGCACACCGCCAAGAGCCAGTTCGTGTTCTCCACCATGCCCGGCAACGGCTCGCTGCCGATCCACACCTGGGGCGCCTTCCGCGACCAGGTCATCGGCACGGCGATCCTGCTGTTCCTGATCCTCGCGCTCACCGACCTGCGCAACTCGCCGCCGCTGGCCAACATGGCGCCGCTCATCATCGGCCTGGTCGTGGTCGCGATCGGGATGGCGTTCGGGTCGGACGCCGGGTACGCGATCAACCCCGCGCGCGACTTCGGGCCGCGCCTGGCGCAGTTCATCACCGGCTACCACGGCGCCTGGCGAGACCAGTACGGAGACGTGTACTTCTGGGTGCCGATCGTCGGGCCGCTGATCGGCGGCGTGCTGGGCGCCGGCCTGTACCTGCTGTTCATCGGCCGGCACATCCCGGAGGAGGGCCCCGGGGGCGTCGAGCCGAGGCCCGAGTACGACGTTGAGTGACGGGCGCTTCCCGTCCCCGCGCAGAAAGGCAGAGCCCGCATGGCCGACTTCGTCGGAGCGCTCGACCAGGGCACCACCAGCACCCGGTTCATGATCTTCGATCACGGCGGCAACGAGATCGCCCGCCACCAGCTCGAGCACGAGCAGATCCTGCCGCGGGCCGGCTGGGTCGAGCACAACCCCACCGAGATCTGGGAACGCACCCGCGCGGTCATCCAGACGACGCTGAACAAGGCGAACCTGCACCACGACGACCTCGCCGCCTTCGGGATCACCAACCAGCGGGAGACGACGCTGGTGTGGAACCGCCGCACCGGGCGGCCGTACTACAACGCGATCGTCTGGCAGGACACCCGCACCGACCGCATCGCCTCCGCGCTGGAACGCGATGGCCGGGGCAAGACGATCCGGCACCGCGCCGGCCTGCCGCCGGCCACGTACTTCTCCGCCGGCAAGGTCCAGTGGATCCTGGAGAACGTCGACGGGGTGCGGGAGGCGGCGGAGAACGGCGACGCCGTCTTCGGCAACATGGACACCTGGGTGCTGTGGAACCTGACGGGCGGGACGGACGGGGGCGTGCACGTCACCGACGTCACCAACGCCAGCCGCACCATGCTGATGGACCTGGAGACCCTCGACTGGGACGACGAGCTGCTGTCGTTCTTCGGCATCCCGCGCTCGATGCTGCCGGAGATCAAGCCGTCGTCGGCGCCCGACCCGTACGGCGTGACGAGGGCGAACGGCCCGCTCGGCGGCGAGGTGCCGCTGACCGGCATCCTCGGCGACCAGCAGGCCGCCACCGTCGGCCAGGTGTGCTTCTCGCCCGGCGAGGCCAAGAACACCTACGGCACCGGCAACTTCCTGCTGCTCAACACCGGTGAGGAACTCGTCCGCTCCAAGGCGGGCATGCTCACGACCGTCTGCTACAAGTTCGGCGACCACCCGACGGTGTATGCGCTGGAGGGTTCCATCGCGGTGACCGGGTCGGCGGTGCAGTGGCTGCGCGATCAGCTCGGCATCATCTCCGGCGCCGCGCAGAGCGAGAATCTGGCCCGGCAGGTGGAAGACAACGGCGGCGTGTATTTCGTCCCCGCGTTCTCTGGCCTGTTCGCGCCGTACTGGCGGTCGGACGCGCGCGGTGCCATCGTCGGGCTGTCGCGGTTCAACACCAACGCCCACCTGGCCCGCGCCACCCTCGAATCCATCTGCTACCAGTCCCGCGACGTCGTCGAGGCCATGCGCGAGGACTCCGGCGTCTCGCTGGACGTGCTGAAGGTCGACGGCGGCGTGACGGCGAACGAGCTGTGCATGCAGATGCAGGCCGACATCCTCGGCGTGCCGGTGTCGCGTCCGGTGGTCGCCGAGACCACCGCGCTCGGCGCCGCCTACGCCGCCGGCCTGGCGGTCGGGTTCTGGGACACCACCGACGAGCTGCGCCAGAACTGGAACGAGGACAAGCGCTGGCTGCCCACCTGGGGCGACGAGCAGCGCGAGAAGGGCTACACCGGCTGGAAAAAGGCGGTCGAGCGCACTTACGGCTGGGTGGACGTCGACTGATCGAATTGGGCGCGGATCTCGTCGATCGTCCGCAGGATGGCGACGGTCTCGTCCAGCGGCATCAGCGGCGACTCGGTGAGGCCGGCGCGCAGGCAGCGCGCCACCTCCTGCGCCTGGTAGGTGTAGCCGTGCCCCTCGATGTCCGCGGTGAGGACCTCCGGGTCGCCGCCGGCCCGCACGACCGTCATCGACGCCGGCCGGTAGAACGGGGACGCGACGTCGATGCGGCCCCGTGTCCCGACCACGGTCGCGGCGTGCGGCGAGTCGCCCATCAGGCCGCAGTGCAGCAGCGCCACCGCGCCCGAGGCGTACCCGAGCAGGACGCCGGTGTTGGCGTCCACCCCGGTCGGCGCGGGCGCCGCGGTGGCCTGCACGGACGCGGGCGCGCCGAGCAGCGGCCAGGTGAACGACAGCGGATAGCAGCCGAGGTCGAGCAGCGCGCCGCCGCCCAGCTCCGGGGACCACAGCCGGTGCCCGGCCTCGAACGCCGCCGCGATGGAGAAGTCGGCGTACACGGCCGTCACATCACCGATGGCGCCCTCGGAGACCAGGTCACGCAGCCGCCGGACGAGCGGGCTGAACCGCGTCCACATGGCCTCCATGGCGAACACGCCGCGCTCGCGGGCGAGCGCGGCCAGCTTCTCGGCGTCGGCGGCGCCGGTGGTGAACGGCTTCTCCACCAGCACGGCCCGGCCCGCCTCCAGGCACTGCCGCGCCGGCTCGTAGTGCATGGGGTGCGGTGTGGCGACGTACACCACGTCGACGCCGTCGTCCGCGGCGAGATCGGAGTAGGAGCCGTGCGCCCGGGGGACGCCGTACCGCTCGGCGAACGCGGCGGCGGTGCCGTGCGAGCGCGAGCCCACGGCGACGACCTCGTGGCCGGGCAGGCGCAGCACGTCCTCGGTGAACACGGCGGCGATGCCGCCCGTGCCCAGGATCCCCCAGCGCAGCGGTGAGTCGGTCATGGGCCGATCGTACGGGGTGGCGGTCCTTCACCGCGCCGCCGAGATGATCTAGCATCCGCCGGGACAGCGCCGTCACCGGCCGGACACCCTCCGTGCCTGGCCCGCCCGAGAGGAACCTCATGAACCGACGACTCACCGGAGCCGCCGCCGCGACGATCGCCGTCGCCGGCGCCACCGTGCTGTCCGCCCCGGGCACCGCGGCGGCACGGCCGGAGCCGGCGCGGGCGTCCGGGCCGGCCGGCCGCGGCGAGGTCGACTTCACCGGGATCGTCGCGCTCAGCAACTGCTCGGGCTCCCTCGTGCGGGGCCCGCGGTCGCGCGACTCCGACAGGGCCCTGGTCCTGACCAACGGCCACTGCCTGGAGGGCGGGATGCCCAAGCCCGGGCAGGTCATCGTCGACCGGCCGTCCGCCCGGACGTTCACGCTGCTCGACCGGACGGGCCGCACGACGCTCGGCACGCTGAAGGCCACCCGGGTCGAGTACTCCACCATGACCGACACCGACGTGACCGTGTACCGGCTGGACGAGAGCTATGCCGCCATCCGCAAGCGGTACGGCGTCCCGGCGCTTCGGCTGTCGACGGCCAGGCCGCACGAGGGCACCGAGATCCGGGTCGTTTCGGGGTACTGGAAGGCGATCTACGGCTGCAAGATCGACGGGACCGTGCACCGGCTTCGGGAGGCCGGGTGGACCTGGAAGGACTCCATCCGGTACGCGCCGCAGTGCCAGACGATCCACGGCACGTCCGGCTCCCCGGTCGTCGACGCCAGGACGCATCACGTCGTCGCCGTCAACAACACCGGCAACGACGACGGTGAGCGCTGCACGCTGAACAACCCGTGCGAGGTCGACCGCAAGGGGAACGTCACCGTGCGGCACGGCACCCACTACGCCCAGCAGACCTACCTGCTCGCCCGCTGCCTCGGCAAGGGCGGCGACGTGGTGCTGGGCAGGTCCTGCGCCCTGCCGCGGCCCTGACCCGCGTCAGCCCTCCGCGAGCAGCCCGCCGCGCAGCCGCTCGAGCGTCGCGCGCAGCAGCCGCGACACGTGCATCTGCGACAGGCCGACCTGCTCGGCGATCTGCGTCTGCGTCTTGTTGCCGAAGAAGCGCAGCAGCAGGATCGTGCGCTCGCGCTCGGGCAGCTCGTCGATCAGCGGGCGGAGCGCGTTGCCGTCGATGAGGTTCTGCAGGGCGGGGTCGTCGGAGCCGAGCCGCTCGCCGACCGTCGCCGCGTCGCCGCCGGCGGCGCCGTCCGCCGGGGCCTCCAGCGACAGCGGCCGGTAGGCGTCGCAGGCGATGATGACCTCGACCGTCTCCTCCTCGGTGATCTCCAGGAGGGCGGCGATCTCGCGCGTCGTGGGGGAGCGGCCGTGCGCGCGGGTGAACTCCTGGACGGTGCTCTGCAGCACCGGGCGGAGCTCCTGGATGCGCCGCGACACCCGCACGCCCCACGTCTTGTCCCGGAAGTGCCGCTTCACCTCGCCCGTCACCACCGGGTAGGCGTAGGTGACGAACCGGTCGCCCACCTCGGGGTCGAACCGGTTGATGGCCTTGACCAGGCCCAGGTAGGCGACCTGCTGCAGGTCGTCCAGCGGCTCTCCCCGATTGGCGTACCGGCGCGCGATGCCCCGCACGAGCGGGACGTGCATCTCCACGATGCGCGCCCGCAGCGTCTCGCGCCGCGGGTCGTCGTCCGCCAGCCGGTTCATCTCGGCCAGCAGCAGCTCCGCCTGACCGTCCCCGAACCGCGGGACCCGCTCGCCGGGTGGGGCGGAGCCGGACGGAAGCGCCGACGTCATGGGGGTCGCCCTCCTTCGCTGTCGGGGCCGGGGGAGTCGGAGGCGCTGAGCGCTTCGGCTGCGCCCTCTTTACCCGGTGATCGGCCCCTCACACCGGGGGCCGGTATCCGCGCAGGCGGAGGGGGGAATCGAGTGGGGAGAGCGGGGAACAGGGGGCGCATGGCGCTCGAGGAGATCACCACCCTGGACCGGCTCGCCGAACTGCTGGACGCCCGGCCCGGGCTGTTCGTCCGCTGGTCGGCCGGGCCCGAGGCCGACCTGTCCAGCCCCAACAGCACGGACGGGCTGACGGGCGCCGAACTGCCGGGGCTGTCGGCGAACCCGCTCGCCGTCGAGCCCTGGTGGGGCGACAGGTCCACGGTCCTGTGGGTGGCGCGCCGGCTGCACGACTACTCCCACCTGGAACGGGCGCGCGCCGAGGGTGCCCGGCCGTGGGTGCTGGAGGGCGAGGAGGTCGGCCGCGGCCCCGACAACGAGCCCCTGGTCGCCCGCGTGCGGCCGGTCGCCCTCGTCGGCAAGCAGGTCCTGGACGAGGCCACCGACGTCATCGAACGCGAGAGGCGCGGTGTCTGGGGGCCGCTGGATCGCGAGCACCCCTGACGGGCGCCCGTGCGGACGCGCCCGTATAGAGGGTCGCCCGTGTAGAGGGTTGCGACGCGGGTAGCGGGCGGGTGACGGATGAAGGGGAGCCCCGTGAGCACGATCACCGAGTCGGTCAACGTCACCGTTCCGATCCGCGTCGCCTACGACCAGTGGACGCAGTTCGAGGAGTTCCCGCGGTTCATGGAGGGCGTCGAAGAGGTCCGCCAGCTGGACGACACCACGCTGCACTGGACCGTCCGGGTCGCCGGGGCCGTGCGCGAGTTCGACGCGCGGATCACCGAGCAACTGCCGGACGAGCGCGTCGCGTGGACCTCGCTGGAGGGCCCCACGCACGCCGGCGTGGTGACGTTCCACCGCCTGGACGACGACACCACCCGCGTCACCGCGCAGATGGAGTTCGCCCCCGAGGGGTTCGCGGAGAAGGCCGGCGACAAGATCGGCGCGCTCAACCGCCGGGTCAAGGGCGATCTGCAGCGCTTCAAGGCGTTCCTCGAGGCGCGCGGCGTGCAGACGGGCGGGTGGCGCGGCAAGGTCGACCGTCCCGGGCCCTGACCGGGCACGGAGCGCCGGGGCCCGGCCGGGTCCGCTTGCGGTGATCGGTAGACTGGACGCCGCGCTCCAGTGAGAAAGAGCGCGACGGCGGTGGGGCCCGCCGTCCCCGCGACGGGGGAGAACCGCGGTGCGCGCCGCCAACGGTCCCTACCGGTGACCGAGGTTCCCGCTGGTAGGAGTGTGCCGTGCCCGACGCCGTCACAGGCCGTCCCGTCGATCCCGACATCGATCTCAGCGTTCCGCGGCAGCGGTTCGAGCTGCGCCGGGCGCCCTGGGCGACGCTCGCGTCGATCGCGGCCGGCGGGGTCCTCGGGGCGCTCGCCCGGTACGGGCTCACCGAGGCGCTGCCGTACCGTCCGGGGGAGTTCCCCTGGCCGGTGTTCTGCGTCAACGTGTCCGGCTGCCTGGTGATCGGCGCGCTGATGGTGCTGATCACCGAGGTCTGGCGGGTGCACCGGCTCGTCCGGCCGTTCCTCGGCGTCGGGGTGCTGGGCGGTTACACCACGTTCTCCACGCACGTCGTCGACTTCCAGAAGGCCCTGTCCGCCGGGGCGCCGGGCGTGGGACTGTGGTACCTCGGGGGGACGCTCGCCGCCGCGCTCGCCGCGGTGTTCGCGGGCGTCCGGCTGACCCGCCTCGCCGTCCAGGCGCGCCGGAGGGAGCGCTCATGAGGATCCAGGGCCCGGCGCTGCGGCTGACCGTCTTCGTCGGGGAGAGCGACCGGTGGAACCACCGGCCGCTGTACACCGAGATCGTGCACCGCGCCCACCGGGCCGGGCTCGCGGGCGCCAGCGTGCTGCGCGGGTGCGAGGGGTACGGCGCGTCCAGCCGCATCCACACCTCCCGCATCCTGTCGCTGTCGGAGGATCTGCCGATGGTGATCGTGATCGTGGACGCCGAGCCGAAGATCCGCGGCTTCCTGCCGCAGCTGGACGAGCTGGTCGAGGAGGGCCTGGTGATCATCGATCCGGTCGAGGTGATCCGCTACACGGGCCGCGGCGCGGAGGGCGGGGCGTGACCGTCCTGCTGATCGCGCTGGGGGCGGCACTGGGCGCGCCGCTGCGCTACCTCACCGACCGGGCCGTCCAGGCGCGCCACGACTCGGTGTTCCCGTGGGGGACGTTCACCGTCAACGTGGCGGGGTCGGCGCTGCTGGGCTTCCTGGCGGCGCTGCCCGCGACCGGGGGGCCGATGGCGTTCGCCGGGACCGGCTTCTGCGGCGCCCTGACGACCTACTCCACGTTCGGCTACGAGACGCTGCGGCTGGCCGAGGACGGCGCGCGCTTCTACGCGGTCCTCAACGCGGGCGCGAGCATCGCCGGCGGGCTCGGCGCGGCCTACTGCGGCATGGCCCTCGCGCAGGCGTTCACGGGCTGACCGCCCGCCGCCGCGACCATGGCGCGGCCCAGGCTCGCTGACCGAAGGACCTGGCAGAACCTGGCCGGCGAGTGGGCCGCGACGTAACTGTGCCCCCTCGGCCCGTTCGGTAAACCGCCAGGTGTCTCACTGTCCCGGACATGGGACCGCCGTCCCCGGGTAGCAGGCATCAGCGTGCCACCGATGGGAGGGATCGAGATGACTCGCAGGAGCCTGCTCGCGGCGGCGCTCACCGCCGCCGCGGTCGCAACCGCCGCCGCGGGCTGCGGAGGCGGGACGAGCCACGACGCCGCGCCGGCCGCGGCCTCGTCGCCGGCGTCCGCCCCCGCCGCGTCGCCGAACGCCCCCACCGCGCCGGTGTCGGACCAGGACAGGACCTGGCTCCGCGACACCCGGCAGGCCGACCTCGCGGAGATCTCCGCCGGCCGGCTCGCCCAGCAGAAGGGGACGACGTCCCAGATCAAGTCGCTGGGCGCGATGCTCGTGCAGGACCACACGGCGGCCGACGCGAAGCTCACCGCGACCGCGTCCCGGCTCGGGGTGGAGGTGCCGAACGCGCCGTCCAACGTCCAGCTCCAGCAGGCGGACGACCTGAAGAAGGGCTCGGGGCGCGGGTTCGACCGCGACTGGCTCAGCGCGATGATCGGCGGGCACGAGCAGGCGATCGCCAAGACGCGGACCGAGATCGCCAAGGGCTCGTCCCCGGCGGTGAAGAGCCTGGCCTCCAGCGTCCTGCCGACCCTGCAGAAGCATCTGGCGAACCTGCAGCAGGCCCAGGGCAGCTGAGCGCGGCGTGCGGGCACTGGTGACCGGATGGCCGAGCTTCCTGCACGGTGAGGCGACGGCGGGGGACGTCCTGGCGATGGAGGCCGTCCGGCGCGCGCTCGACGGCGCGGGGATCGGCTGCGACCTGGCTTGGAGCCCGGTGTTCCGGCCGGGCGGCCTCGACCTCGACCGGGCGGAGCCGTCCGGCTACACCCACCTGGTGTTCGCCTGCGGGCCGCTGCACGGCGCCCAGATCGAGGAACTGCACGACCGGTACGCGCGCTGCCAGCGCGTCGCGGTCGGCGTGTCCGTCATCGATCCGGACGACCCCGCCGTCACCGGCTTCGACGCCGTCCTGCCGAGGGACGACCCGAGGTCCGCGCCGCGCCACGACCTGGCGGCGCTTTCGGAGAGCGCGCGGGTGCCCGTCGCGGGCGTCGTCCTCGCCCCGGGGCAGCGCGAGTACGGGACGCGCCGCCGCCACGACCGCATCCAGGCCGAGCTCACCGAGTGGCTCGCCGACCGCGAGTGCGCGCGGCTTCCCCTCGACACCCGGCTCGACCCGCGCGACTGGCGGCTGTTCTCCACCGCCGCCGAGTTGGAGTCCGCGCTGTGCCGCCTGGACGTGGTCGTCACCACCCGGCTGCACGGGCTCGTCCTGGCGTTGAAGAACGGCGTCCCCGCGCTGGCCGTCGACCCGGTGGCCGGCGGCGCCAAGGTCGCCGCGCAGGCGCGCGCCTGGTCGTGGCCGGCGCTGGTCACGAGCGGCGAGCGGGACGAGCCGCCGCTGCTGGACCCGGCTGAGCTGGACCGGTGGTGGCGGTGGTGCCTGTCGCCGGAGGGCGCCGGCCGGGTCCCCGCGGGTCCCCCGTCCGACGCCCTCCTCGCCGACCTGCTGGCCGCCCTGCGCGCCTAGACGCGCGCCTAGGCGGGGCGGGCGACGAGCAGCTCGCGGGAGAACCACTCGATGGTGGAGCGCAGCCCGTCCTCGATGCCGAACCGCGGGCGCCAGCCGAGCAGCTCCTCGGCGAGAGTGGTGTCCGGCCGCCGTACCTTCGGGTCGTCCTGCGGCCGGTCGACGAACCGGATCTGCGACGGCGACCCGGTCAGCTCGATGACGACCCGGGCGAGGTCGGCCATCGAGATCTCGTAGGGGCTGCCGATGTTGACCGGCCCCGGGTGCTCGGAGATGGCGAGCGCGATGATGCCGCGGACGGTGTCGCAGACGTGGCAGATCGACCGGGTCTGCGAGCCGTCCCCGGTCACGGTGAGGTCCTCGCCGGTCAGCGCCTGCCGCAGGAACGTCGGGATCGCCCGGCCGTCGTCGGGGCGCATCCGCGGCCCGTAGCTGTTGAAGATCCGCACGATCGCGGTGTCCAGGCCGCGGGAGTGCCGGAACGCCGACGTCAGCGCCTCGCCGAACCGCTTGGCCTCGTCGTAGACGCTGCGCGGCCCGACCGGGTTGACGTTGCCCCAGTACGTCTCCGGCTGCGGGTGCACCAGCGGGTCCCCGTACACCTCGGAGGTGGAGGCCAGCACGAACCGGGCGCCCTTCTCCTCGGCGAGCTCCAGCGCGTTGCGGGTGCCCTGGCTCCCCACCTCCAGCGTCTGGATCGGGTAGCGCAGGTAGTCCGCCGGGGACGCCGACGACGCCAGGTGGAACACGTAGCCGACGTCGCCGGGCACGTGCACGGGCTCGGTCAGGTCGCGCCTGAGGAACCGGAAGTCCCGCCGGTCGGTCAGGTGCGCGATGTTGCGGGACGTCCCGGTCAGCAGGTTGTCCAGGCAGACCACCGAGATGTCCTGCGCCAGCAGCGCCTCGCACAGGTGCGAGCCGAGGAAGCCGGACCCTCCGGTCACGACGGCGCGGGGATGCCTCATCAGTTCCTCCTAAGCGTGTAGCGTG
The DNA here is from genome assembly GCF_039529375.1 of Actinomadura napierensis. NCBI lineage: Bacteria > Bacillati > Actinomycetota > Actinomycetes > Streptosporangiales > Thermomonosporaceae > Actinomadura > Actinomadura napierensis. The sequence continues at coordinate 365 of NZ_BAAAMR010000180.1, read as the reverse complement.
AGCGCCTTCCCGGCGGCCTCGACGGCCTCGTCCGCGGAGATCTCCAGCAGACCCGGATGGGGCTCGCGGCCGTGCGGGTCGCCGCACCGCCCGGCCCACAGCACCCGGTGCTCGGCGCGGTCGGGTGGACCCCACCGCGCGGGCGGCGTCGGCCCGAACAGCAGCACCGACGGGGTGTGGAAGGCGGTGGCGAGGTGCGCGACCCCGGTGTCGCCGCACACCACCAGCCGGGCGCCCGCGGCCAGCGCGGCCAGCTCCGGCAGGTGGGTGCGGCCCGACAGGTCGTTGAGCGGGTCGAGCCCGGCGAGCTCGACGACTTCGCGCGCGAGCGGCGCCTCGCCGGGGCCGCCGGTGACGACGACGCG
>NZ_BAAAMR010000179.1:0-12894 GCF_039529375.1 Actinomadura napierensis | reverse complement strand
GACTTCGTCCACCCTTGACTTTGGAGCCTCTGCGGCCCCTGAGGCAGCGCTAAGGGGCAGGCTCCGCCTGCCCCGCCCCGGGTCGCGCCACCCCACCGCCCCCGAACCAGCGGGCCAAGTCAGGGGCCCCGGCATTGGAATTGGGGTGCGGGGATGGCGATCCCTTGCTTGAGTTGCGCCGACGCGGTCTGGATGTTGACGGCGTCGACTCATCCGCCGACAAGCTGGAGCGTCTCGGTCGCCGGGCCCGCGAGTCTCCATTCGCTGGTGGAACGCGGTCGCCCTGATCCCGTTGGCGTCGCTGCGCGGTATCCGCGCCTACCTTGCCGAGAAGGGCACAGCGCTGGTCACCTCTTCGTTCCTCCGCCGATGCGGCCGGGCACGCACGGCGGTCGGCCCTGACGGCGCCGAGCTTCGAGTGTCCGTACTTGCCGAGGAACGCGACGAGGTCGCGCGGACCCAGACGACGCTGTTGCGCTACGAGCGCCACCATGGCGCTGACCGTTCCGTGGTGGAGCGTCCGTGGGTACTGCACTGGTACTCGAGGTCTGGATTTCAGGCACTTGCTGCGGCCGCTGGGCTGACCGGCACTGCGGTCACGGACGCCACGGAGCCCCAGTCCCCGCCAGCGCGACCGACTTGAGCTTCCGTCTCAAAGCCGACGCCTGATCCTCTGCTTCGGTCTCTCCCCAGGGGCGGTCTCGTTCTGCTGTGCTTGCCTGAGTTGGCTGCGGCCGAGGGGATGACTGATGCAACGGGCATGCCGGTTCGCCCGAGATCCGGATTGGATTCGGACGAACCGGTGGCGTGGAGGGTGGGGCGGGTTATGCGGCCCAGTTGGCGGTGTCAGGCGGGCTGATCGTGCCCGGTGGCCCGCTGCCGGTCCGGGTTCTTGATCGTGCACCCGGTGGTGGTAGCAGCCGGTAGACGTATCGCCCGTCGGGATCTTTGCTGATCCCGATCTGGTTCGGGCTGGTGTGTTTGAAGCGGTTGTGCCATCCGCAGGTCAGCGCGAGCTGATCAATGTCGGTGGGTGAGTGTCCAAGGGCCCAGCCGTTGACGTGGTCGACTTCGCACAACGTCCCGGGGATCTCACACTCGCGTACCGCGCAGGTCGGGTACTGCGTCTCCAGTACCTGTCGTTGGGCGGCGCTGGCGAACCGTTCCCGGTACCCCAGGTACAGCGGGGTGTGGCCGCGTCCGAGCAGGAGGGGTGACACTCCGGCCGCTAGGGCGATGCGGCGGGCTTGGGCGGCGGGGATGGGTGTGCCGTCGGTGAGGCGGGCGGGGGTGTTGCCGCCGGTGAGGGTGTCCAGGTCGCAGATGACGGTGACCTTGGTGGCCTTGTGCCCGCCCGACAGGACGCTGGACAGCGCGGCGGCGGTGCGCTCGCCGACGTCGCGGTGGTCGTCGGGCCCGGCCGGCTTGGCCAGGGGTGCGAGGGTGCCGTCCCAGATCGCGGCGTCTTCGGCGTTCAACCAGCCCTTGATGTAGCGGCCGCCGTCCAGGGAACCGGTGCTGGTGATCCACGACTTGGCGTACCCGCGCTTGGCATCCTGGCCGGGGGTGGTCTCGGTGCCGTCGCGTTCGGCGATCACGTCGCAGATGCGGCGGCCGAACACCCCGACTTTCGCGGCTGAGAAGCCTTGGTCGACGAAGCTGAGCAGGGTGGTCTCAGCCTGAGCGCAGTCGGTGTCTTCCAGCCGCGCCACACTCTGCGCGACCGTGGCCGCATACCCGTAGGACAGTTCCCCGGTGGCGAGGCGTTCGGCGACCTGGGGGAGGCGGTGCCGCTGGCGGGCGAGGATGAGGCGTTCGGTGGTGCGGTTCTCCCGCATCCCCAACCGCGACCGCAGCCACGCCCGCGTCGAGGGGAACCCCCACCGCTTCTGCTCCCCAGTGACATCGACTCGGCGAATGAAACCGGCCAGGGCGCTTTCCTGCATATCGCAGGCGGCGGCCAAGGTCTCGGTGAGTTCCAGGCACGCGGCCGCCGATTCCGGAGCTTCGCGTTGGGCGAGTTCAGCGGCGATCGCTGAGACCGCGTCCACCAATTGTGCGGTGGACGCGGCGTCAAGGTCGACCGTCACTGATTGCATAGGTAAAGCATACCCTACGTGGCCGACAAATGTCGGCTCAACCGCCTTTTATTTCGGCGCTCTGAAGAAAGGTATGGATTGTCGTTTTGTGGGGGTTTGTGAACACGCGTACGTGGGTGGGTGGTGGGGTGGCGCGACCCGGGGCGGGGCAGGCGGAGCCTGCCCCTTGAGCGCGGCCCCGTACGCCAGCGCCACCCCACCACACGAACACCCTTTACTTCAAACGTTTGAACACCTTCCAGTGAACACCCTCCCTGTCCCGCGTTGGCAGGATGGGAGGCGCAAGGTTGTCGGCAGAATTCAAGCAAGGATCGATCTGGCCACCGCTTCTATATGGACGACTTCCAACGACGGTGATCGTTCAGGTTCGCCAAGTCGTCGGGCGTCGGGCCGCGGTGTGGACGTTGGTCACCTGTTCCGGGGTGAGTACGCGGCCGCGGCGGCGTAGCCAGCGGTGGAACGACTTCACGTCGGGTAGGACGGTGACGTCCTTCGGGCCGCCGTTCCGGACGGTGAAGCCTTTTGCGCCTACGAACACGACGACCGCGTGCACCGGGACATGGCGTCCGCAGGCATCGGTCAGCAGTGCCCGTGCGCGCTTGGCCTCGTGGCGTGAATTGCGCAGGTAGTCGACCTTGGTGCCGCCGACCATCATGCCGTTCTCCGCGACCCAGACCTTTCCGCGTGTGCTCTTGGTGTTGACGGTGACGACGCCGAACGGTCCGATGAGGACGTGGTCGATGTCGGCGCCGTTGCGTCCTACGGGAACGGCGTGGAGGACGTGCCAGCCGTGCTTGCGCGCCCATTTGTCGAGCTTGGCGCCCACGGTCCGTTCGGCCTTGGCGCCTACCGCGAAGTTCCGGGACTCCGTGCGGACGCCGAACATTGCGGCGAGCCATGTCCGCCAGTCGCGCAGCTCGTCGGCTCGGGCCTGCGCGGCGGCGCCGGCCTGGTTGTGCCTCAGGTCGACGTCTGGTTCGGCGGTGGTCGGCGGCTCTTGGGATGGCGAGGCGGTCGGCGCCGGGGGCAGGGGCGGCGGGGGTTCGTCGAGGTTGTGGCATTCGGTATGGACGGCGTCCCAGAACGGCGTGGCGAGTTCGGGGAGGTCGAGCTCGTGGCGGCCTGTGCGGACGTCGTACCAGCCGACCTTCTGTGCGCCGCGCGACACGTAGATCCGCAGGTGACCGTAACGGCGCCAGGTCTTCGTTTCGAGATCGTCCACGACGGGCCCCTAACGCGATCTCTGACGGACCTTGGCAGCTTAGGTCACGGCGACGCTGCGGGCCGGGGAATCTGGAAGCTTGGCTGCGGGCTTCTGGATGGGTCGGGCTAGCAAATGGCCTCCGCGCGGGTCAGGGGAGAATCGATGTCGGCCTCGGTAGTGTGGGCGTCTGGGAGGCGGTCGATGGGGACGGTTGTTGTCGGCATCATCGGGACTGGAAATGGACGCGGAGGGACTCGTTGACCGACGTCAAGGGGCGCGTTTACAGCGAATACCTGCGGGCCGTAGGGCGAGTCATGCCCAGGCCCTGTCGGGGCAGCGGGGGCGTCCGGACGATGCCGCGCGGGACGCCGGCGTGGTCGCGTCCGTGGGGGAGGACGTCGACCGACGCCGGCGCGCGCGTCGACCTGTTCAAGGCTGATCTCGACATTCCGGTCGAGGGTGGGGGCGCGGAGCGGGTCAGCGGCGGGCGGTGATGCGGGTGGGGAGGGAGGCGAAGCCGCGGTCGTTGGAGGAGTGGATGCGCTGCGCGCCGTCCTCGTCGATCTCGTAGTCGGCGACGACGGCGGTGACCTCCTGGAGCGCGATGCGGGCTTCGAGGCGGCCGAGGTTCGCGCCGAGGCAGTGGTGGCGGCCGTTGCCGAAGGCGAGGGACGGGCCGGTGTCGCGGTCGAGGTCGAAGCGGTCCGGGTCGGGGAAGACCGAGGGGTCGCGGTTGGCGGCGCCGGTGAGCAGGAGGACCTTCGCGTCCGCGGGGATCTTGACGCCGTGCAGTTCGACGTCCTCGGTGGTGGTGCGGGCGAGGACCTGGGAGGTCGGGTCCCAGCGGAGGGTCTCCTCGATCCAGTCGTCGATGCGGCCGCCGAACGCGCGGGCGCGCTCGGAGGGGTGCAGCCAGGCGGCGTGCCAGGCGTTGCCGAGCGTCAGCATGGTGGTCTCGATGCCGGCGCCGACGAGCAGGATCAGCACGCCGACGATCTCCTCGGGGGTGAGGCGGTCGTCGCCGTCGGCGGCGTCGAGCAGGCCGGACAGCAGGTCGCCGCGGCGTTCCTTCGCGCGCTCGATCGTCAGGTCGGTGTAGTAGCCGACGAGGGCGCCGATGGCCTGCAGCGCCTCGGGCGGCAGGTCGTCGCCCTCCTCGCCGCGGTACATGATCGCCATGCCGAGGTCGCGGACCATGCCGCGGTCGGCCTCGGGGACGCCGACCAGTTCGGAGATGACGTCGGTGGGGAAGCGGCCGGCGAAGTCGGTCATCAGGTCGAAGGCGTCGCCGTCGAGATGCGGCCGGACGCAGTCGCGGGCGATCTCGCGGATGCGGGGTTCCAGTTCCTGGACGCGGCGCTGGGTGAAGGCGCGCGAGACGAGGCCGCGCATCCGGGTGTGCTTGGGCGGGTCCATGGCGACGAAGGAGAAGAACTTCTCCGCCTGGGGGCCCCAGAACGCCGGTTCGATGCGCAGCCCGTTCCTGCTGGAGAAACGCGCGGAGTCGCGGAGTGCGGACAGAACGTCGTCATGCCGGGACAGCGCCCAGAAGTCGTCCGTTTCGTTGCGATGGACCGGTGACTTTTCGCGCAGTTCCGCGTACACCGGGTAGGGGTTTTCCTGAATCGCGAAGTCGAAGGGGCTGTAGAGGGGTTCCACCGTGTGCCTTCCCGGGTAGCCGATGCGCGATGGACCGATCCTGCCACGCATAATGGTGTCCTGGCATTTCACTTCCGTCGCGGTTTCGCGGCGGACGACGAAGCGAGGCCGCCGTGGACACCGAGCGAGTTCCGCCGGGCATCGACCCGACGAAGGCGCATCCCTCCCGCCGGTACAACTACTGGCTCGGCGGCAAGGACAATTTCGCGGTCGACCGGGAATCGGCGGAGATGGTGGCGTCGGCGTTTCCCACGGTGAGCCTGGCCGCCCGGGAGAATCGCGCGTTCATGCGCCGGGTGGTCGGCCACCTGGCGGGGGAGGCGGGGATCGGGCAGTTCCTCGACATCGGCACGGGGCTGCCGACGGCGGGGAACGTGCACGAGATCGCGCAGGCGATCGAGCCGTCGGCGCGGATCGTCTATGTCGACAACGACCCGATCGTCCTGGTGCACGCACGCGCGCTGCTGACGAGCGAGCCGCGGGGGCGGACGGCCTACATCGACGCGGACCTGCGCGACCCAGAGAAGATCCTCGCCGACCCTGACCTGCGGCGGACCCTGGATCTGTCCCGGCCGGTCGCGCTGATGCTGGTCGCGACGATGCATTTCATCACCGACGACCACGACCCGTACGGGATCGTCCAGCGGCTGCTCGGCGCGCTTCCGCCGGGCAGCCACCTGGTGATGACGCATGCGACCGGCGACTACCTCACGCCGGAGGAGTACGCGGTGAGCGTGGAGGCGAACGAGCGGAGCGGGGTGCCGTTCCGGCTGCGCAGCCGCGAGGAGTTCGCGCGCTTCTTCGACGGCCTCGAACTGCTGCCGCCGGGTGTCGGCTCGGTCGTGGACTGGCGCCCGGAGCAGCCGGCGGAGGACCGTCCGGCGATCGAGGACGTCTCGATGCTGTGCGCGGTCGGCCGCGTTCGCTGACCCTTGGACGGCCCCGACGTCAGGACTCCAGGACGGAGCGGATGACGTACCGGGCGTTGGCCGAGATGATCGGGTTCGTCGCGCGGTAGTACGGCAGCTGGATCACGGCCATCGACAGCGCCCAGCCCCGGCCGCGCAGCCAGGACGCGTCGTCGGCGTCCATCGCGTCCCGGAAGGCGGGGCGCGCCTCGGGCGGCAGCAGGTTCCAGGCCGGGATCAGGTCGCAGGCGGGGTCGCCGACGCCGGCGGTGGCGAAGTCGAGGACGCCGGTGAGGCGCCCGGCCGCGTTCACCAGCAGGTTGCTCGGCATGAGGTCGGAGTGCAGCCAGCGGGGCGGCCCGGTCCAGGCGGGGGCGCGGAGCGACTCGCCCCAGGACGACTGGATCGCGTCCGCGTCGAACGGCTCGTCGGTGCGCCTGAGCTGGTCGATGGCCGACCGCATCTCGGCGTCGACGGAGGCTAGCGGACCGCCGCGGTAGGCGGTCGGCCCGCCCGCGACGCCGGTGCCGCGCAGGGCCAGGACGAAGCTGGCGAGGTCGCGGACCAGGTCCGCGGTGGCCTGCCCTTCGACCGGCGATTCGCCGTCGAGCCACCGGTGCACCGCCCACGGCCAGGGGAAGCTCTCGGCGGGCCCGCCCGTCCCGGTGACGACCGGGATCGCGACGGGCAGGCCGGGCGCGAGCCGCGGCAGCCACCGCGCCTCGCGCTCCAGCGCCCGCACCCCGCCCGCCGTCAGCGGCAGCCGGACGGACAGCGCGGAACCGAGCCGGTAGACGGCGTTGACGGTCCCGCCGGACACGACTCGCTCGACCGGCAGCTCCGCCCACTCCGGGAACCGGCCGCGCACCAGCCGGCGGACGAGGTCCGCGTCCGTCTCGGCCTCGTCGGCGTGCATCTTCGCCATCGGGCCAGCAGACCCGAGGCCGTTCCGGCGGGTCAATCGAATTAGGTGAGGGGGAGGACGCGGCGGGCTTCGGCGTGGGCGTGGTCGTGGATCTCGAGGGCGGCGGCGAGCGCGGCGTCCAGGTCGTCGAGGGTGCGTTCGACCAGGTCCAGTGCGTCGCGGGCGCGTTGCAGGCCGGACGACTTGACGAGGGAGCCGCGGGCCAGACCCTCCAGGAGGGCGCGGTCGGCGTCGCGGTAGAGGGTGAGCGCGGGCATCAGCCGTTCGGTGTCGGCCTTGAGGGCGGTGAAGCCGTCGGCGGCGGCGGCGAGTTCGGTGGTCCGGGACTCCAGGGCGGCGCGTTCGTCGGTGAGGCGGCGGCGCGCGTCGGTGAGGCCGGCGTCGGTGGCGGCGGCCTTCTCGACGGTCTCCCGGAGCCGCTCGTCCAGCCGTTCCAGCTGCGCGCCGGTGAGCCGGAGCAGGGCGGCGGCGGACGCGCCGAGCTCTTCCTCCGCGTCGCGGGCGGCCTGGAGCGCGGGCATCCGGGCGGCGAAGGCGTCGCGCTGGGCGCGGAGCGCGTCGAGGTCGTCGCGGAGGCCGTCCAGGCGGCGCAGTTCGGCGAGTTCGGCGCGGACGGCGGCGTGCTCGCCGGCGGTGGCCTTCATCGCGTCCAGGACCGGGCGCAGCTCGGAGAGGCGGCGGTGGTCGGCGGCGAGGTCGGCGCGCATCCGGGCGAGTTCGGTGGTCGTCTCTTCGAAGTGGGCGACGAGGTCGCGGCCGAGGTCGCCGCGGCGGGCGAGGGCGGGCATCGTCTCCAGCAGCTCCGGCAGGTCGTCGAGCGCCTCGTCCAGCCCGGACACGAACCGGAGCGCGGCAAGGTCGTCGCCCGGCGGGACGGCGCGGGCCTTCTCCAGCGCGGCGGCCAGCGCGGCCTTCAGGGCGGCGAGCGCGTCGGTCATCGGGCGGGCCTTTCGAGGGGGACGGGCACCGGTTCGGCGTCCGGCGCGAGGGGGAACAGCGCGACGACGGGCCCGCGGGTGGCGGCGCGCAGCCCGATCCGGTACGCGCCGGGCGGCAGCGCGCCGGCGCGGCAGGGCGCGGGACGGCCGTCGACCTCGACCGGCAGCGTCCCGGTGTCGTCGAGCATCAGCGACGGGGCGCCGAGCGCGGGTTCGCGGCGGTGGCAGAGCAGCAGGTCGCGGCCGTTGAGGGCGGCGAACCGGCCGGGCCGTCCGGGCACGCCGATCTCGGCCTCGGTGGGCAGCCCGTCGCGGATCCGGTGGATGGGCAGCCGGACGTCGGGCAGCGGCGCCTCGCGGAACAGGCCGTCCGCGATCAGCGCGGCGCCCTCGACGGCGGCATGCGGGCCGAGCCGGAGGGCGTCCGGCAGCACCTCGGCAACGAGCGGGAATTCGGCGAAGCCACCGGTCAGTACAACGCGCGCCGTCCCGGACGGCCAGCGGCCCGCGAGGGCGGCGAGCCGCGCGCCGATTGGCTCGAACGCCTCCAGCAGCGCGCCTGCGGTGATCTCCAGGTCACCGGCGCGCAGCGCGAGCGCGTTCCGGAACAGCGCCTTCTCGCGGGCGGTGGCGAGGACGGCGGCGAGCCGTTCGGCGTTCTGGGCGGCGGACGCCGCGAACTCCCGCCGGTGCCCCGGCGCCACCGCCTCGGCGAACGCGTCGCCGCCCGCGCCCGCGTCGAAGGCGCCGTCCACCAGCCGGACGGAGTCGCCGAAGACCTCGCAGAGCCCGACGCCGGCGCCGGACGCGCCCGCGTCGCAGACCAGGTAGCGGCCGGGACCGGTGCGCGCGGCGGCGTGCGCGGCGACCGCGGCGAACCGGCCGATCAGCGTGGCCGGTCCGGCCGGCAGGACGGTCGCGTGCAGCAGCTCCTGGCGCGCCAGTCCGGCGCCGTGGTCGCGCCAGTGGTCGGGCACCACGCAGGTGACCTGCCGTCCGGTGCCGGCGGCCCGGGCCAGCACCCCGGGAACCGCGTCGGGCGGCGGCGTCTCGATGACGGTGAGCCCGGCGGCGGTCCGGATCCGGGTGGTGGCGGTCCCGACGTCGACCGCCGCCGTCACGACTTGCCGCCCCGGATCCACCGGCCGGGCTTGGACGCCTTGACCAGCTGCTGCGCCCATTCGGAGATCCGCCTCAGCCGGTCCCGGGTGTCCTCGCCGATCAGCACCTCGTCGTCCTCGCCGGGCCCGGCGGTGACGTCGATCAGCAGCAGCCAGAAGTCGATCTCGGCCACGGCCGTCGCGGCGGCGCGGGTGCGCAGCTCCGGGCCGAGGGTGTTCACCCGCGCGAACGTGCGGGCCAGGTCCAGGGCGCGGTTCATCGCGTCGGGCGCGCCGAGCTCGCCGAGCGACAGCCGCACCTCGTCGACGATCTGGACCACGGCGGCGCCGGTCAGCTCCAGCGGGCCGTCCAGCAGCATGCCGACGATCCGGTCGTTCGGCACGCCCCGCGCCATCTCCTCCGCGCACAGCCTGCCGACGTGGTCGGCGGGCGCGTTGTACGGCAGGTTCGTCAGCACCGTCATCAGGGACTCCTTCGCGAGTTCCGGGAAGCGTTGCGCGGCCTCGTGCCACCAGACCTGGTACTCCGCGACGGCGTCGAGGCCGGGCACGCGCGCGCGGGCGGCGAGCATCGCCTTCGCCAGGGGACGGCCGTCGGCGGGCGGCCCGGCGGTGAGGTCGCGGGCCAGCAGCAGGACGGCCTCGGCGCCGCCGGGCGAGGCGGCCCAGCCGCCCGCCCGCAGCCAGGTCGCGAGGGCCTGGCGGCGCCGGTCGGCGCGCCCCTCCGGCATGGGCAGCCCCCATACCGAATGGAACCCCTCCCGGTAGCGGGGGTGGTCCGCGGCGGAGCCGCCGGTCACGTGGTGCGGCGGCTCGCCGAGCCACAGCAGCAGGCCGTCCAGGACGCCCCGCTCGGCCGGGTCGGACGTCTGCGCGCTCGTCAGCCGGCCCTTCAGCCGCAGCGCGTCCCCGGCCGGGATCCGGTCGAGCGCGGTGAGCCAGCCGGTGATGCCCCGCAGCACCAGGCCGAGGCGCCGGGCCTCGGCGGCGAGGGCGAGCACGTCGCCGACGCAGGCGGGGTCGTGCCCGGCGAGCTGGGCGAACCTGCCGGCATCGACCGGGGTCAGCGGCGTGAACAGCAGGAGCCGGAACAGGCCGAGCAGCGACTCGGGCAGGTGGTGGGTGAGCCGCTCGTACCAGGCCTGGAGCGGCCCCGCCGCGCCTCTCCCCAGGGCGGTCATCAGCGCGCACACGACGCGCGGCGTGCGGGGCAGCACGGCGAGCGTCTCGGGCCACTGCGGGCCGTCCGGAGTGACCGACCAGGGGCCGATCACGTCCAGGACGAGCTTCCCGGCGGCTTCCGCGCCCGCCTCGTCCGCGCCGCGCTTGGGCGGGGCGATCAGCGCCGCGAGGAGCGCGTCGGCGCCTCCGAGGTCGCTGGCGAGGTCGAAGTACGGCAGCGCGCGGTTCGCGCGTTCGCCGGGCGGGACGTTCCCGCCGTCCCACAGGAGCCCGCGCACCGCCGCGCACAGCTCCCGGAACGGCGTCACGGTCGTGCCCGCGATGTCCGTCCAGCATTTGCGCAGCAGCGGGACGTCCCCGGGGGCGCGTTCCTGGACCAGCGCGTTGAGGATCTTGCGGGCGCCCGCGTCGCCGAGTTCCCGGTAGCGGCCGCCGTCCAGCAGTTCCCGCAGGTCGGCGGGGTCGTGCGTGCCGCGCTCGACCGCCCGCAGCACCGTGACGGGCCAGTCCAGCGAGCCGAGGACCCGCACCGCCAGGCCGGGGTCGGCGTCGGCGAGCGGCTCGGTGGCGTGGGCGAGGTGCGCGATGACGTCCTCGTGCGAGCGGCCCCGCTCCCCGAGCAGGTCGGCGAGCATGTCCGCGTACGCCCGGCCGGGCGTGTCCTGCTCCGGCAGCCGCGGCGCCTGCCAGTCCAGCTCGGCGGTGCGCTCGCGGACCTGCCGCGCGAACGCCAGCGACACGTTCCGGTTGCCGCTCTGGTCCCAGGTCGCCGCGCTGAACCGGGTCCGCCACCCGTACGGCAGCAGGCTCGCGACGGCGTCGAGGAACTCCAGCCGGTCCAGGACGGCGAGGTCGCCCGCCCCGGTCACGGTGACGGGGCCGTCCAGCAGCAGCGCCGCCGCCGCCGCGACCCGCTGGACGCCGAACCGCCGGACCGCCGCGGCGGGCCGCGCCGGATCGAACGGCGGGACGCGCAGGTCCAGACCGTCGGACGGGAACGGCGGCGCGAGGGCGGCCAGCGCCTCGCGCAGCCCGGTGAACGACACCGGCGACCCCCGCAGCGCCTCGTACGGCACGCACAGGTAGCGGGTCTCGGCGATGGGACGGCCCGCGCCGTCGGCCTCGCCCGTCCAGTCCTCCAGCGCGACGCCGATGCGGGTGCCGTCGTCGGCGCCGCGCACCTCGCTGATGGTGATCCACGGCAGCGCGGCCGGGCCGGACCGTCCGGGCGACGGGGTGCCGAGCGCGTAGTGCCGCAGGATGTGCGCGTAGTCGGCGGCGGAGAAGTCGGGGCCGCCGCAGCCGGTGACGCGGTACTCGTCGTAGCTGCCCGGCGGTTTGCCGCGGATCGCCCATCCCGCGCGCAGCGCGGTCACGGACTCGTTCATCGCGGTTCGCCCACGTTCCCGGCCAGCCACATGACCGGCTCCAGCACGTTGATCGGGGCGACGTCGCCGCGGATCCGGAACCGGTCCTCGCCGCTCAGCCCGTCGCCGCCGTCGGACTGCTCGGCGATGTTCAGGTAGTCCTCCGGCTGGAACCGGTTCTCCAGCGGGTCGCGGTAGAAGCCGATCGCGGACGTCACGAAGTACCGGGTGCGGGTCTCGCCGAAATGCGAACGGATGCCCCTGAGCAGCGAGTTCACCGGGTCGTGCGCGTGCGTCCCGCGGTAGAGGTCCTGGAAGAACTCCAGCGCCCGCGTCTCGTCCACCCGCGGCATCCCGAAGATGCTCGCCGGCGGCGTCACGTAGCCGAGCCGCACGGCCCGCTCGTACACCTCGGGATGGTCGAACTTGGTGATGCAGACGGCCAGGTGGTGCGGCAGCTTGTGGTCGACGCCGCTGGTCCCGGCCAGCTCGGAGATCTGCAGCACCGTGCGCTGGAAGAACGCGTAGGCGTCGTTCATCTCCCGCTCGCGGGTCGGGTCGAACAGGAACAGCAGCCCGTCGCAGCCCGCCAGGTGCCGGACGAGCCGCTCCTCGGCGTCGCCGCCGCCCCCGCCGGACCCGCCGTCGTCGGATCCGGAGGAGCTGCTGAACCGCAGCCCGGACGACGGCTCGGGCGCGGCCCGGTCCTCCGGGCGGCTGCTGAACATGCCGCCGGGGGCGTCCATCATGTCCAGCATCACCGTGTACGGGACGGGGCGGCGCCGCTTGAAGCGCAGCTTGCCGACGTTCTGCCGCACCTTCCGGATGTGCGTGCCGTGCAGCTGCCAGGCCAGGTTCGGCGGCAGCTCCCGGGTCGCCGGGACGAACCGCCGCTCGATCTTCAGCTGCCGGGTGGTGTCGGCGAGGAACTCGGTGGACGCGCGGTTGCAGCCGACGAGCCGGACGTCGTGCCCGCCCTCCTCGGCGGCGATCCGCAGCGCCGCGAGGAACGTCGTCTTCCCGCAGGTCGGCGCGCCCCACAGCCCGATGCGGCGGGGCGGCTCGGGCGCGGGCGGCGGCGGCCCGGCCGGCGCCTCGGGGCCGGCGTCGCCGGACCGTGCTTCCTCGGACCGGGCTTCCTCGGGCGGGGTGGGTGCGGTCATGGCGGGCCTTTCACGGGGTCGCGCGTGCGGTGCGGTGCGGTGCGGTGTCAGGAGCGGTGCGGTGTCAGGGGCGTGCGGGTCAGGGGACGAGGGGAAAGGGCAGCGGCGGGGCATCGTCGCCAGGCAGGACGCCGAGGATCTTGGCGAGCGCGGCGGCGTCCACGGAGTCGAGGCCGGCGCGGTGCGCGGCGCCGAGCGCCTCCCACTCGGGGGCGTCCGCGTCCCGGTGCCGGCCGCCCCGCGGCGACGCGTCGCGCGGGGCGGGCGCGTCGGTCACCGCGACGAGCCGCACCCCGGCCGCCTCCATCCGGGTCGCCGCGTGCCGCCA
>NZ_BAAAMR010000178.1:0-13064 GCF_039529375.1 Actinomadura napierensis | reverse complement strand
TCCACACCGAACCCGGAGGCCCTCCCTCATTTCAAGATCATCGGCTGACCGTGTTCGCAACCTCTGTGGTTAGAACAGCTAGCCCGGCCCCGCCTGTCAGGCGGGATGCTCGCTCATCAGCCGCTCCCAGTGGCGCCGGACCCGCGTCCAGGGGAACCGGGGGCCGGGGTCGATGCGGCGCCGGACCAGCACGGCCGGGTCGTCGGACGCGGGGATCGTCTGCTGGTCCAGGTCGCTGTGGCGCACCAGGTGGACGAGGCCGGGATGGGTCTCCTTGAGGACGGCCAGCAGCGCCACGAGGGCGTCCGTCTGCTCCGCCGGGAAGTCCTCGGCGGGGACCTGCGCGCGCGAGTCGAAGTGGTCGGGGTGGCGGCCGGTGTTGACCAGCTCGATCCCGATCGACGGGGTGTTGTGACCGGCGGCGTGGGCGGCGACGCGGTCGAGCGGCACGAACCGGTGGCAGCCGCCGTCGCGGTCGACGTAGAGGTGGCCGCACACCCCGGCGCCGTCCGCGGTTCCTTCGGCACTGCGCTCCGCGTAGTCCCACGCTTCGGACAGCGTGGGGATCTCGGTGGCGTGCAGGACGACGGTCGTCACCGATTCCGGCGCTCTGCGGCGCAGCGACGCCCACCACGAGACGAGCCTGTCGTCCACCGGAGGACCTGCGGAGACACCCATGGCCCGATGGTATTCGCCGACGCCTACGGCGGACCGGGGTCGGTCAGCCGTGCGGCGAGCCGGTGGGAGATGCGGATGTGCCGGTAGGTGGTGTTCGCCTCGGTCGAGCGCGGCAGGTTGTGCCGCTCGGTGCTCGACTCCGCATCGCCCTCGGGTTCGGCCGTCGTCCGCTCGGTGACGTCCGCCGGCTCGCGGACGACGAGCTCGTCCGCCTCGGCGGACGCGCTGATCTCCACGTCCGGTTCCCGTTCCGCTTCCCCCATCGCTCCTCAGCTCCCCGGCAGGCGCTTCAGGACGCCGCCGATCAGGTCGCGGCCGGCCCGCACGGACTTCCTGGTCAGCGCCGCCGCGAGGTCGCCCGCCGCCAGGTCGTCCGGCCGTTCCGGGACGTCGCGCCGCGGTTCGCCGCGGGGGGCGGGGCCGGCCGGCGGGGGCGGCGGCGCCTCGGTCCGCCGCCGCTCTGGTCCGGGCTCGCGCCCGACGTGCGGCCGGTGCGGCGCCTTCCGCGGCTCCGGCCCGGGCCTCCCGGCGTCGGCCGCGTGCCGCGCCGGCCCCGTGACCCCGTTCCCGGCCGCCCGGCCGGCGTCGTCCCCGATGACGTTCCCCGCGTTCCCGCCCACGTCCCGGACCGCCCGTCCCGCGCCGGCCCCGACGTCCTCCACCGCCTGCGCGGCGCCCGGCCCGACCTCGCGGACCGCGCCTCCGGCGCCGCGGCCGACCTCTCCGGCGGCCGTGCCGAGGCCGCGCGTCACGTCCGTGAGGATCTCGGGGTTCTGGTCGACGGTGTCCAGGACCCGTTCGATGATCCGGGCGACGTTGTCGAGGCGCACCTTCAGCATGGCCTGGGCCTCCACCCCCTTGAGGGTGATGCTGACCCGGCCGAGCGTGACGTCCGCGCCGACCTCGAGGTTGAGCAGGTCGAGCACGGCGGCGCGCAGCGACACGTCGGCGCGCAGGTCGTCGACCTCCAGCTCGATCTCGTCGACCTTGACGACCGGGACGTCGAGCAGGACGTCGGGGTCCTCGCGGGGCGTGCCGTCCCCGGCGGCGTGCGGCTGGTCCATGGGGTCCTCCTCCGGTGCGGCGGGACGGCCGGAACGCACGACCGGTCCGATGACCCCTTACCGGCATCAACCCGCTCGAACCCGAGCAAGGCCCGGCTTTGCCCGGATATGGCCGCGAGATGCCGGCCCCATCGCACTCCGGAACACGTGGACCCGCATCACCCCTACCGACCGCGCGGTGCGGCTGCGCGCGGGTCCGGCCGGGTTCGCCGCCGCCCCCTGACGGCCGTCGTCGTTTATCGTTGTCTACCGTCTGCGACGCGCCCCGTCCCGCCCCTCCGCGGCGGGACGCGCGAGCCGGTGCCGCGGGTGGCGAGGCCAGGGAACTCCACGAGAAAGGCGGGGGCGTGACTCAGCGACGACCGCAGCTCTCGGCCGACGACCCGGCGGCCGGCGGGGCCGGCGAGGTGCCGGACGACGTCACCGCCGCCGTCGAGCGGGTGCTGAGCGCGGCGGCGCTGCTGTGGAGCCGCGCGGACCAGGGGCTGGAGCCGGCGGTGTCGCCGATCCAGCTGCGCGCCGTGGAGGCGATCGCCCGGTTCGGCCGGCCGAACCTCGGCCGGCTCGCCGAGGAGCTCGGCGCGATCCCCTCGTCCACGAGCCGGCTGTGCGACCGGCTGGAGGCGGCGGGCCTGGTGGTCCGCGAGAGCGCGCTGACCGACCGGCGGGAGATCATCGTCCGGCTGAGCAAGCAGGGCGAGCGGCTGTACTCGGAGCTGACCCGGCGGCGCCGCGCGGCGGTGCGCGAGGTGCTGGCGCAGCTGACGCCCGCGTCCCGGGGGCGGCTGCTCGACGCGCTCACCGAGTTCGACCTGGCGCGCGAACGGCAGGACGGCTCGTCGGAGGCGCTCGGCTCGCGGACCGCCTGAGCCCGGTTCGCCCCCGTCCGGCCGGTTCCGCGCAGACCCGGTGAAGGAATTCCGCTGCTCCTCGACATCAAGTATTTGCCATGTGGCAAGCTTTTTGACAGTCTTCCCCTGCGGTTCTCCGTCCCAGTCCGGACGGGCCTGCGGAGGAACCACACCCCGGGAGGTGGACGGCCCGGACCAAGGAGATGGGGTCGCAATGAGCACGCACGGCCGCGCGGCCGAGGTCGAACGGGCGCTGCGCCTCGCCCCCGCGCACGCGCTCCCGGAGACGCTGAGCGCGCTGTTCCGGCAGGACCCGCCGCTGATCCGCGGAGTGCGGCTGCTGGTGAACGACTACCACTCGCGCGTTCTGCTGCCGGTCGAGCCCTACCGCGCCGCGCCGGCGCGGTCGGCGGGAGGGGAGCCGGCCGCGCCGATCCGGATCCAGGGCTCCGCGGCGGGCCGCGCGTTCGTCTCCCGGCACCGCGTCGTCGACTCCGAGGCCGCCTTCGTCCCGGTCACCGCGCGGGGCGAGCGGCTCGGCGTGCTGGAGTTCCGGTCGCCCGGCGGCGGCTGGGACGACGCCGCGCTGGACGAGCTGGAGGAGGTCGGCGCGGTGTTCGGCGCGGCCCTGCGGGTCGCCTGGCACCAGACCGACCGCTACGAGCGGGCCCGGCGCAGCCAGCGGCTGACCCTCGCCGCCGAACTGCAGTGGCAGCTGCTGCCCGGGCACGCCTGCACCGGCGACGGCTACAGCCTCGCCGGGCATCTCGAACCGGCCTACTCCATCGGCGGGGACAACTTCGACTGGTCCGCCGAGCACGACCATCTCGCGCTGACCGTCACCAACGGGTCGGGCACCGGCATCCAGGCGGCGCTGCTGACGTCGCTGACGGTCGGGGCGCTGCGCAACGCGCGCCGCTCCGGCGCCGACATCGGCGAGCAGGCGAGCCTGGCGAACGACATGGTGCACGTCCGCTACGGGGGCCGGGAGTTCACCGAGACGCTGGTGATGCGGATCGACCTCGCGGACGGGACGGTGCACGTCATCGACGCGGGCTCGCCGCGGATCCTGCGGCTGCGCGGCGCGGAGGTGACGCGCATCCCGCTGGAGCAGCAGCTGCCGCTCGGCATGTTCCCCGACACCGAGTACCGGCCGCAGCGGTTCCGGCTGGAGGCCGGCGACCGGCTGGTCATCGTCAGCGACGGGGTGTTCTCCGCGCGGTCCGGGCGGGGCGAGTTCGGCACGCACGCGCTGGAGCAGGCCACCCGCCGCAGCGGGCTGCAGGACGCGGCGGAGGTGCCGCTGACCATCGTGAACGAGCTGATCGAGCACCACGAGGGCGCCGATCTCGCCGACGACGCCGTGGTGGTGTGCCTCGACTGGCACCGCCCCGCCGCCCGCACGAGCGGCGAGCGGGAGTAACCTCCCGCTTACCGGCGAGCGGAGGAGGCGCGATGGGCGGGCAGCTGGACGCGATGGAGACCGTGCGGGCGGCCGACAGGATCGTCCACGACGTGGGGGCGGCGTGGATGCTCGACCCGGCGACCGCGGAGCGCGGCAAGGAGGCCGGGTACGCCAACCCGTTCGCGTTCTACTTCGCGGGCCGCGGCGGGGTCCTCGGGGACGTGGACGCCGACGTCGTGGCGGCCGCGATGGGCTGGTTCCCTCCGCAGGTCGTCCGGCTGTTCTGGGACGAGGGCGTCGCGGTCGCCGGTGCGCGCGAGGCGGCGCGGCGGTACGCGGCGACCTGCGTGCAGTGGGGCCGCGACCGCATCGGCGACGCCGGCGGCGAGCGGCTGTGCGAGCTGGCCGGCCGGGTCGTCGACGCGGCCGAGGGGTCCGGGCTGCCGCTGTTCTGCGGCTGGCGGGCCGAGCCGCTGGCGGACGATGTCCCGGCCAGGACGGCCCAGCTGATCCACGTCCTGCGGGAATGGCGGGGCGCGCTGCACCTGGTCGCGACGACCGCGGCCGGGCTCGCGCCGCTGGAGGCCGTGCTCGCCAACGACACCGAGGACCGGGCTCGCTTCCTCGGCTGGCGCGGCGACCTGCCGGACTGCTCCGCGCTGAAGGGCCGCCGCCTGGAGGCCGAGGACACCACCGACCGGCTGGCCGCCGCGGTGTACGAGCGGGCGCTGTCGCCCTCCGAGCGCGCCGAGTTCGCCGAACTGATCGGCGCTGTCCGCACCGCCGCGCTCGGCTGACCGCCGCGCCCCGGCCTGGCCCTGGGCTCGGCTCCGCGCGGTGCGGCGGCCTTTTTTGTCGACCGGGGACAGAAACGGCGCGGGAATTGTGTCAGCGGACGACTGTCGCGGCGGCAGAACGGCGTTCATTGTTGCCCCGTATCCATCAGCGTCCGGAAGGAGAACGCGATGGGGCGACCACCCCACCCCCTCGTTCGCCGCCCCTCGCGCCGGCTCGGCGGGCTCGCCGTGCTGGGCGCGTCGGCGCTCGTCGCCGCCGCGGTGGCGGTGCCGCTGCCCGCGAACGCACGCGCCGCCGACCGGGTCGAAACGCCGGTCGCGACGAACTCCCCCGTCACCGGGGTCGCCGAGTCGCTGGTGCGGGTGCGCGTCCCGCTGCCGGCCTCGGCGGGCCCGCACCCGGAGGCCTGCGACTGGCTGTCGTACCTGCGGTTCCGGGACTCCGGCGGCCCCGCCGCCTCGGCGCAGGCCGACAAGATCCTCGTCGCGCAGCCCGGCATCCTGGAGGGCGCGGGCGCCTTCGACAGCGTCGCGCGCAACACCGTCGCGGCCGCCGCGAAGAACGGCAGGCACATCGAATTCTGGGCGCTGGACCGCCGCTCCAACTGCCTGGAGGACCGCACCGGCGTCCAGGCCGGGCTCGCCGCGAAGGACGTCCATCTCGCGGTCGACTACTACTACCGGCAAAAGGAGGTGGACGGCCGCAAGTTCGCCGGATACCAGTCCAACGACCAGGTGAAATGGCTGCAGAACGTCGGGCTGGAGCAGACCGTCCGCGACGAGTACGACCTGATGGCCCGCGAACTGCCGGACCAGAAGGCGCGCAAGCAGAAGATGCTGTGCGGCGGCCATTCCCTCGGCGGCATCCTGACCGCGTTCTTCGCCGAATGGGACTTCGACGGGAACCATTCCACGACCGATGACGCGGGCTACAACCAGTGCTCCGGCTACTTCGCCCTGGACACCCGCATCAGCACGAGCCTGCCCGGAATGGACGGCCAGCTCCCGACCGACCTGATCCCGCTGCTGAAGTTCGGCGCGGGCGCCGTCCAGGCGGGGCTGGAGAGCGGCGTCGTCCCCCGCTCGCTCTCGGCCCCCGCGCTGATCAACACCGAGACGATGAACCTGCTGTCGATCGCGGGCCTGGCCGCCGACGTCTCCCCGGGCGGCCTGTCCGACCTGGCGACCTACGTGCCGTCGTCGTTCAACACCGACACCACCTACCGGCTGCTGTTCTCCAAGGACTACCCGACGTTCGTCAAGGGCTCCCCGACCGTGAAGGACTTCCACTTCACCAACGCGGCGGCGCTCGGCGGGCTGCTCGACGACAACTCCGAGCCGCTGGCGTTCATGCAGGCCAGCGTCGGGTTCTGGGACGGCGGGAAGATCGTCGACAAGGAGTTCCCGGCGCCGAACGACCTGGACTCGATCGGCCTCGGCGGCCTGTCGCAACTGCTCGGCCCGGACAAGAAGGCCATCCCGGACCAGCCGAACGGCCCGCTGTACGGCTGGCGGAACTACGACCGCGTGGGCGCCCCCGACGACCCGGTCTACACGTCCAAGGACGGCACCCCGTTCACGTCCGCCGCCAAGGAGGTCACCGACATCGGCGAGCTGGCCCGCAGCCTGGCCGAGCAGCCGCTGGACTTCACCGAGCACTACTTCCCGACCAAGATGGTCACCGACATCGCGCTGGCCGCCTCCCCCGGCATCGCCGACGACGCCGTCCACACCGGCGGCCCGACGGCCAACCCGATCATCAACCTGGAGGCCGGCGACGGGCTCGGCGGCCGGTCCCCGCAGCCCGGCGACGTCATCGCCCCCGGCTACCAGCACCTCGACGTGCTCACCGCGTCCGCGAAGCAGAACGACGGCAAGCCCGAGATCGTCTCGACGAACCTGGCCGCCTTCGCCGCGAAGTGACGTGAAGTGACGTCCCGCCCGCGTCCCGCCCCCGGTGTTTCGGGGTGCGGGACGCGGGTAGCAGACGGCGCGATGAGGTGAGGGGGTCGGGATGGGCGTCCGCCAGTGGATCGGATCGTGGCCGGTTTACCGGCAGGTGACCGGGGACGATCCGCTGGGCCGCGGGGCCGCCGCCAAGAGCGGGGCCAGCGAGCGGCTGAAGCCGCGGGTGAGCACCGCCGACCAGGTCGTCAAGTCCGTCTGCCCGTACTGCGCGGTCGGCTGCGGCCAGAACGTGTACGTCGAGAAGGGCGAGGTCACCCAGATCGAGGGCGACCCCGACTCCCCCGTCAGCCGCGGCCGGCTCTGCCCGAAGGGCTCGGCGAGCCTCCAGCTGACGACCGGCTCGGCGCGCGAGCACCACGTGCTCTACCGCCGCCCGCACGGCACCGAATGGGAGCGCCTCGACCTCGACACCGCCATGGACATGATCGCCGACCGCGTCATCGACGCCCGGCGGCACGGCTGGCAGTGGGAGCAGGACGGCAAGCGGACGCGGCGCACCCTCGGGTTCGCCAGCCTCGGCGGCGCCACGCTCGACAACGAGGAGAACTACCTCATCAAGAAGCTGTTCACCGCGCTCGGCGCCGTGCAGATCGAGAACCAGGCGCGCGTTTGACACTCCTCCACCGTTCCCAGTCTGGGAACCTCGTTCGGACGCGGCGGCGCGACCACCTTCCAGCAGGACCTGCAGAACGCCGACTGCATCGTGATCCAGGGCTCGAACATGGCCGAGTGCCATCCGGTCGGGTTCCAGTGGGTCATGGAGGCGAAGGCGCGCGGGGCCAAGCTGGTGCACGTCGACCCGCGGTTCACCCGCACCAGCGCGCTCGCGGACGCGCACGTCCCGCTGCGCGCGGGCAGTGACATCGCGTTCCTCGGCGGGATCATCAACCACGTCCTGTCGAACGAGGCGTACTTCCGCGAGTACGTGCTGGAGTACACCAACGCGTCGGTGATCCTGAACGAGGACTTCCGCGACACCGAGGACCTCGACGGCGTGTTCTCCGGCCTGGACCCCGAGTCGCGCAGCTACGACCCGAGCACCTGGCGGTACGCGGGCCTGGAGGTGCAGTCCGCCGCGGGCGAGCGCGACATGGAGTACGACGACCGCGTCGAGGCGCTGTCGTCGTCCGGACGCGGCGAGAAGAGCGGCTCCGGCGGCCCCGCGCTCGGCGAGGGCGACCCGGACCGCGACCCGTCCCTGGAGCACCCGAGGTGCGTCTTCCAGGTGCTCAGGCGGCACTACTCCCGGTACACCCCGGAGATGGTGGAACGGGTCTGCGGCGTCCCCCGCGACCAGTTCCTGCAGGTCTGCGAGCTGGTCACGGAGAACTCCGGCCGCGACCGCACCACCGCGTTCGCCTACGCCGTCGGCTGGACGCAGCACTCGGTCGGCGTGCAGTACATCCGGACGGCCGCGATCCTGCAGCTGCTGCTCGGCAACATCGGGCGCCCCGGCGGCGGCATCCTCGCGCTGCGCGGCCACGCGTCCATCCAGGGCTCGACCGACATCCCGACGCTGTTCAACCTGCTGCCCGGGTACATCCCGATGCCGCACGCACACGCCAACGAGGACCTCGACGCGTTCATCGCCGCCGAGGCCGCCCGGAAGGGCTTCTGGGGCAACATGCGGTCCTACCTCGTCAGCCTGCTGAAGTCGTACTGGGGCGACGCGGCGACCGACGGCAACGACTACTGCTTCGACTACCTGCCGAGGCTCACCGGCTCGCACAGCACCTACGAGACGGTGATGGCCCAGATCGAGGGCGTGTGCAAGGGCTACCTCCTGCTCGGCGAGAACCCGGCGGTCGGCTCCGCCAACGCCAAGATGCAGCGGCTCGGCATGGCGAACCTCGACTGGCTCGTCGTCCGCGACTTCTCGCTGATCGAGTCGGCGACGTGGTGGAAGGACGGCCCGGAGATCGAGACCGGGGAGATGCGCACCGCGGACATCGGCACCGAGGTGTTCTTCATGCCCGCCGCCGCGCACACCGAGAAGGACGGCAGCTTCACCAACACCCAGCGGATGCTGCAGTGGCACCACAAGGCCGTCGAACCCCCCGGGGACGCGCGCAGCGAGCTGTGGTTCATGTACCACCTCGGCCGGATCATCCGCGAGAAGCTCGCCGGCTCGTCCGACGAGATGGACCGCCCGGTGCTCGACCTGACGTGGGACTACCCGACCCGGGGCGGCATCGCCGAACCCGACGCGGAGGCCGTGCTCGCCGAGGTCAACGGCCACGACGCCGACGGGAACCCGATCTCGTCCTACACCGAGCTGAAGGACGACGGCTCCACCTCCTGCGGCTGCTGGATCTACGCCGGCTGCTACGCCGACGGCGTGAACCAGCCCGCGCGCCGCAAGCCCGGCAAGGACCAGAGCTGGGTGGCGCCCGAATGGGGGTGGGCGTGGCCGGCGAACCGCCGCATCCTGTACAACCGGGCGTCCGCCGACCCGGACGGCAACCCGTGGAGCGACCGCAAGGCACTCGTCTGGTGGGACGCCGACGAGGGCAAGTGGACGGGCCACGACGTGCCCGACTTCGTCCCCGACAAGGCGCCCGACTACAAGCCGCCGCGCGGTTCGTCCGGCCCGGACGCCCTCGCCGGCAACGACCCGTTCATCATGCAGGCCGACGGCAAGGGGTGGCTGTACGTCCCCGCCGGGCTCACGGACGGCCCGCTGCCCACCCACTACGAGCCGCAGGAATCGCCGTTCCCGAACCCGCTGTACAAGCAGCAGCGCAACCCCGTCCGGCACCTGCTCGACCCGCATCCGGCGAACCTCTACCAGCCGAGCGGGAACGAACCGGGCTCGGAGGTGTTCCCCTACGTCACGACCACCTACCGGCTCACCGAGCACCACACGGCGGGCGGCATGTCCCGCTGGCAGCCGTACCTGGCCGAACTGCAGCCGGAGTTCTTCTGCGAGATCTCGCCGGAGCTCGCGGCCGAGCGCGACCTCGAACACGGCGGCTGGGCCACCATCGTCAGCGCCCGCGGCGTCATCGAGGCCCGCGTCATGGTCACCGAGCGGATGTCGCCGCTGACCATGGACGGCCGCACCCTGCACCAGATCGGCCTGCCCTACCACTGGGGGGCCAACGGCTACAGCCGCGGCGACTCCGCCAACGAGCTGCTGCACCTCGTCCTGGACCCGAACACCCACATCCAGGAGGCGAAGGCCCTCGCCTGCGACATCCGCCCCGGCCGCCGCCCGCGCGGCCCGGCGGCCCTCGCCCTGGTCCGCACCTACCGCGAACGGGCCGGCATCACCGACCAGACCGGCACCGAAGTCTGACCCCGAACCACGTCAGCGGATGAGCAGGGCGTGATCCGTGGCGGGGATGAGTTCGCCTATGACGGGGTGGTTCGGGAGTTCGGCGGCCACCAGGAGGCCGCCGGAGGTCTGGGCGTCGGCGAGGAGGAGGCGGTCCTCCTCGGCGGTGGCGCCGAAGTCGGTGCGGGGGGCGACCCAGTCGAGGTTGCGGCGGGTGCCGCCGCTGACATACCCGGCGCGGACGGCGTCGCGGGCGCCGTCCAGGTAGGGGACGGCGGCGGCGTCGATCACGGCGGTGACGCCGGACGCGCGGGCCAGCTTGTAGAGGTGTCCGAGCAGGCCGAAGCCGGTGATGTCGGTGGCGCAGACGGCACCGGCGTCGAGCGCGGCCGCGCAGGCGTCGCGGTTGAGCGCGGCCATGGACTCGACGGCGTGCGGGAACACCTCGCCGGTCGCCTTGTGCCGGTTGTTCAGGACGCCGACGCCGAGCGGCTTCGTCAGGGTGAGCGGCGTGCCGGGCTTGCCGGCGTCGTTGCGGAGCAGGCGGGCCGGGTCGGCGACACCGGTGACGGCCATCCCGTACTTGGGTTCGGGGTCGTCGACGCTGTGGCCGCCGCCGACGTGGCAGCCCGCCTGCGCGGCGACGTCGAGCCCGCCGCGCAGCACCTCGCGGGCGAGGTCGAACGGGAGGACGTCGCGGGGCCAGGCGAGCAGGTTCACCGCGACGAGCGGGCGGCCCCCGACGGCGTACACGTCGGACAGCGCGTTCGCGGCGGCGATGCGGCCCCAGTCGTACGGGTCGTCCACGACGGGGGTGAAGAAGTCGGCGGTGGCGACGACGGCCGGGCCGCCCGGGGCGTCAGGGAACGTGACGACGGCGGCGTCGTCGCCGGTGTCGAGGCCGATGAGGAGGTCGCCGTTCGGGTGGGCGGGCCCGGCGGTGAGGCCCGCGACGACGTCCTCCAGCTCGCCGGGCGGGATCTTGCAGGCGCAGCCGCCGCCGTGCGCGTACTGGGTCAGCCGCTTGCCGGTCATGGGGTCCTTTCGGTGCAGCGGCGGCGCAGGTCGTCCACGCGGACGGTGCGGCCCTGGTCGTCGAGGTGCTCCAGCAGCGGGACGGCGACGCGGCGGGTGGTGCCGAGGGCGCGGCGGGCCTCGCTGAGGGTGAACGGCTGGTCCAGCTTCGCGAGCAGCGCGGCGGCCTCGGCGTCGGCGCCCGGCAGCAGGACGATCCCGTCGGCGATCCTGAGCAGCGCGCCTGCCGAGGCGGCGGCGGCGACCAGCTTCGGGGTGAGGCCGAGTTCGGCGAGCCGTCCGGCGTCGGGGGCGTTGAACGGGGCCTCGGACAGGTCGCGGCGGACGGCGTCGACCGCCTTTTTGACGTGCGCAGGGAGTTCGGGTGCCTTGGCGGTGCCGTAGAGGCGGCCGTCGCGGCGGTGCAGGCCGGTGGCGAGCGCTTCGACGAGGGCGCGGTCGGGCAGGCCGAGCGCGCGGCGCGCCGCCTCGGCTGGCAGGCCGGGATCGGTCGGGTGGTCCTTCGCATGCTGCTCGACGGCCTCGTGGAGGCGGCGACGCAGGTCGTCCCAGTGGTCGGGGTCGGCGAGCCAGTCCCCCGCGACCGGGTCGGACGGTACGGGCACCCCCA
Organism: Actinomadura napierensis; assembly: GCF_039529375.1. Taxonomy (NCBI): domain Bacteria; kingdom Bacillati; phylum Actinomycetota; class Actinomycetes; order Streptosporangiales; family Thermomonosporaceae; genus Actinomadura; species Actinomadura napierensis. The sequence goes on along the minus strand of NZ_BAAAMR010000178.1, from coordinate 1,379 downwards.
TCGCGACCAGGTCGGCGCGGCGGACGAGACCGCGGCGGCGCAGCGCGGCGGCGCCGTCCGGACGGCCGGTCATCGCGGCCAGTTCCCGCGCGCGGGCCGCCGCCGCGCCGCGCCGGGTGAACGGCTCGGGCCGCACGTCCAGCACCGTAACGCCGGCCGCGACGCGGTGCCGGCCGGGATCGCGCAGCAGCGCGACGTCACCGGCGCGCAGCGGCAGCGCACGTTCCAACGCCAGGCGCGCGGTGTCGTCGCCGAGCGCGCGGATGTGCACCGGCACCGCCGCCGACCCCACGTGCAGGACGAGCCGCCGCGGCAGGTCGCGTGCCGGGTCGCCGCGCAACCGGACGTCGACCAGCTCGGTGGTGAGCCAGCGTCCCGGGGTCAGCAGCGCGTCGCCGCGGCGGACCTCCGCGGCGCCGTGCAGGTTGACGGCCACGCGGGCGACGGCGCCGACCTCGTCCCGCTGCTCCTTCAGGCTCTGCAGGCCCCGCACCCGGACGGTCCCGCCGCCGACCGCGAGCCGGTCGCCGACGCGGATCGTGCCGGCGCCGAGCGTGCCGGTCACGACGGTGCCGCGGCCCTGGACGGTGAAGACGCGGTCGGTCCAGAGCCGCACGTCGGCGGCCCGGTCGGGGTCGGGAAGCGATCCGGTGAGGTCGCGGAGGGCGGCGCGCAGGTCGTCCAGTCCCCGGCCGGTGGCGCCGCTGACCTCGACCGCCGCGACCTTGCCGAGGGACGTGGCGGCGATGCGGTCCACGGCGTCGTCGCGCACCCGCCCGGCGGTCGCGGCGTCGGTGAGGTCGGTGCGCGTGACGGCGAGCAGGCCGTGCCGGACGCCGAGCGCGTCGAGCACCGCGAGGTGCTCCTGCGACTGCCGCTGCCAGCCCTGGTCGGCGGCGACGACGAACAGCGCGGCGGGCGCGGGGCCGACGCCGGCGAGCATGGTCGCGACGAGCCGCTCGTGCCCGGGGACGTCGACGAACGCGAGGGTTCCGCCGCCGGGGAGGTCCGTCCAGGCGAAGCCGAGTTCGATGGTCAGGCCGCGGCGCCGCTCCTCCTCCAGCCGGTCGGGTTCCATCCCGGTCAGCGCGCGGACGAGCGTGGACTTGCCGTGGTCGACGTGCCCGGCGGTCGCGACGACGTGCATCCTCACCGTCCTCCCGCCGCGGCGAGCACCGCGCCGGCGACGGCGCCGTCCTGGTCCGGAGGGACCGAGCGCAGGTCGAGCAGGCACCGGCCGTCCTCGACGCGCCCCATGACCGCGGGCGTGCCCTGCCGGAGCCGCGCGGCGTACGGTTCGGGCAGCGACACGGCGGCGCTCGGCAGGACGACGCCGGGCGCGCCGCCGCCCCCGCCGGCGGCGTCGCTGTCGACGGCCG
>NZ_BAAAMR010000177.1:0-13130 GCF_039529375.1 Actinomadura napierensis | reverse complement strand
CAGCCGGATCCGCGGGTCAGTCCCGCGCCGGCCCGCCGGCGGCGCCGGGTCCGGCGCCGCGCTCCTGCCACTCGCCGCTCAGCATCGCGTAGATGACCTCGTCGGTCCATTCGCCCTTGACCATCTCGTTCTGCAGCAGATGCGCCTCGCGGCGCATCCCGAGCCGCTCCAGCACCCGCGCGGACGCGGCGTTGCGGCCGTCCAGCCGGCCCACGATCCGGTGCAGCCCCAGCCCCTCGAACCCCAGCCGCAGCACCGCCTCGGCCGCCTCCGTCGCGATCCCCCTGCCGTGGAAGGCGGGGTTGAGGATGTACCCGATCTCGCCCTGCCGGTGCTCGCGGCTGCGCCACTGCAGATTGACCTCGCCGACCAGATCGCCGCTCGCGCGCCACTCGATCGCGAGCACGAGCCAGTCGCCCTCCTTCTCCAGGGAGGACGCGGCCATTTTCTCCCGCAGGAACGACCGCGACTCCTCCCGGTCGCGCGGCTCCCAATAAAGGAAACGCGCGACCTCCGGAAGGGATTGATAGGCGTACAGGCCCTCCAGGTCGTCCTCGCGGAACGGCCGCAGCGACAGCCGCTCGGTCTCGATGGGAAAGGTGGGACGCAGCACGCGCCGATCCTATTCACCCGTTTCCGGGTTCGGCGACCCGTGGTTCCCCGGTAACCGCCCGGTCGCCCGCGTGTCGCATGGGCGACATCCGGTACGGCATCGGCGGATCAGGGGTCAGGAGCGGCTCGCGCCGTGCCGGCCCTGCCGCCGCCCGGCCCGGTCCGCGGGCCGCCCGTCGGCCTGATCGGCGGGCCGCCCGTCGGCCCGCTCGCCGTCCGGGCCTCCGTCCGCGATGCCCGTCTCGCGTTTCTCCTCGTCGCTGAACCCGCGGGTGTCGCGGAATTCGACATAGGGCTCGCGTTCCTCGGACCGGCCCGCGGCGATGGCGCGGCCGCGCTCGAGTTCGGCGTTCATCTCCGCGCCCAGCAGGATCGCCAGATTCGTGATCCACAGCCACACCAGGAAGATGATGATCCCGGCGAGGCTGCCGTAGGTCTTGTTGTAATTGGAGAAGTTCGCCACGTACGCCGCGAACACCCCGGACGCCACCAGCCACAGCAGGATCGCCAGCACGCCGCCCGGCGTGACCCAGCGGAACCCGCGCTTGGCGTTCGGCGCCGCCCAGTACAGCAGCGCGAACAGGAAGCTGACCACGACCAGCATCACCGGCCACTTGGCGATGTTCCACACCGTCACGGCCGTCGAGCCGAGCCCGAGCATGTCGCCGAACTTGCGGGCCAGCGGCCCGGACACCACCACTGCGATCGCCGACGCCGACAGCAGCACCAGCGTGACGATCGTGACGCCGACGCGCAGCGGGACGGTCTTCCAGATCGGGCGGCCCTCGGGGATGTCGTAGATGGCGTTGGAGGCGCGCATGAACGCGCCCACGTACCCCGACGCCGACCACACCGCGGCCAGCAGGCCGACCAGGGCGATCACCCCGGCGCCGCCGCGGTTGCCCTGCAGTTGCGTGATCGCGCCGACCAGGACGCTCTTCACCGCGCCCGGGGCGATCCCGCCGAGGTTGTCGATGAGGTCGCTGGTGACGGATTTGCCGCCGAGCCCGACCAGCGACACCACCACCAGCATCGCCGGGAAGATCGACAGGATGGCGTAGTAGGTCAGGGCGGCGGCCCAGTCCGACAGGTTGTCGCGCTGGAACTCGCCGGCGGCGCGTTTGGCGGCGCGCCCCCACGAGGGGGCGGACAGTTCGGTGGGTGCGGCGGGCCTGCGCATGTGCGCTTCCTCCCTCAGCGTCCCAGTGGTCCGCGGCCGGTGCGGCGCATCCGGATCGGGGCCCGCTGCGTGCGGCGGACCCGGACCTGCACCGGTGCGTTGCGCAGGCGGCGGCGCAGCCGCGCCTGCGGGGTTCGGCGGCGCCGCATCCACACCGTCAGCGCGGCGACGGCGCCGGCGGTCGCCACGGCGGCGCCGCCCTGCACGGCCCTGGTCCTGGCCTGCGGGGACGTCGCGGCCCGCCGCACGAGCTGCGCCCGGTCGCGGGCCATGTCCCTGGCGTACTCGGCCTTCTCCCGGGCCATCGCCTTGACGTCGGCCTTGGCCGCCAGCGCCTCGACGGTCTCACCGAGCTCCTGCCGGGCCCGGTCGACCTCCTGGCGCAGCTCCTCGGTGCCGGCGGCCGAGCCGTGCCTGCCCTGGGTGGTCATCGGTGCGCCGCCCTCTCCTTCAGGTCCGCGACGGTCTGGCGGGCCTCGTCCACCGCCTGTTCCGGCTTGGCGGGGGTGGCCTTCTTGGTCTGCGCCGTGCCGAGCAGCCCCAGCACGCCCGCCACCAGCACCAGGAACCCGCCGATGATCAGGGCCGCGGCCCACACCGGCAGGACCAGCGCGATCGCGGCGATCGCCGCCGCCAGCAGCGCGGCCGCCCCGTACAGGCCGATCAGCGCCGCGCCGCCGAACATGCCGGCGCCGGTGCCGGCGTGCCGGCCCTTGTCCTTCAGTTCCGCCACGGCGAGCCGCAGCTCGGCGCGCATCAGCTCCGAGACCTGCTGCGTCGCCTGCCGGACGAGTTCGCCCGTGCCGGCCTCGCCCTTGTGCCCGTTGACGAACTCGGGGGCGCGTCCGGCGTCCTGCCGGGACGCCCCGGTGATCTCGGCGGCGCTCCGGCCGTCGTGTGTCCGCAGGGTGCTCATGGCCCCAGGCCCCCTCCGCGTGCTGTCGATTCCGAAGCCTGGCAGACCCGTTCCCCGTGCCCGGGAGCTAAACGTGGACCGCGGCCGGGCTTCCGAACGCCGCCCGGACCGGGGGCCGCTAGCCGCGGCCGACGAACGAGGGCATCGTGGTGGCCAGCACCGACATGAACTGGACGTTGGCCTCCAGCGGCAGGCCCGCCATGTAGAGCACGGCGTCGGCGACGTGCCGGACGTCCATCACCGGCTCGGGCTTCACCGACCCGTCGGCCTGCAGGGTGCCCGCGCCGAACCGGCCGGTCATCTCCGTCGCGGCGTTGCCGACGTCGATCTGCCCGCAGGCGATCCGGTGCGGGCGGCCCTCCAGCGACAGGGTCTTGGTGAGCCCGGTGACCGCGTGCTTGCTGGCGGTGTAGGCGGCCGAGAGGGGGCGCGGGGTGTGCGCCGACAGCGAGCCGTTGTTGATGATCCGGCCGCCCTGCGGGTCCTGCTCCTTCATCATCCGGAAGGCGTGCTGGGCGCACAGGAGCGCGCCGGTCAGGTTGGTGTCCAGGACGGTCCGCCACTCGTGCAGCGAGAACTCCTCGACCGGCTGCGGCGACCCGAACACCCCGGCGTTGTTGACCAGCAGGTCCAGCCGTCCCCAGCGGGCGGCGACGGCGCCGAACAGCGCCTCGACCGATTCCGGGTCGGTCACGTCGGCGGCGACGGGCAGCGCCCGCCCGCCGGCGGCACGGCCGGCGGTCTGCTCCAGCGGGGCGGCGCGGCGCCCGGCGAGCGCGACCCGCCAGCCCCGCTCCAGCAGGGCGTCGGCGACGGCGGCGCCGATGCCCGAGCCCGCTCCGGTGACGAGCGCGACCCGTTCCCCGCCGGCCTCGCCGCCGGGGCCGGCCTCATGATCGGACACGGTTCCGAGCCTCCCTCCCCGCATCTCACATGTCAAGACCGGCGTTCACCATACGGATGAGGCCCTGGAGGCCCAGGAGGCGGTCGCCGCCGGCACCTGACCCTGCCCTTGGTGAACCCGGCGCCCGTTTGGTTCCCGACTGGCCGGTTCCGGACGGGGCGTGCGCGTCCAGGGTCGGCCATCCGGTCTTGTGTGCCTGCTGAGGCGGATCTACCTTCCGCGCGGGCGTTGCTCCCAGCGCCCCGGTCTCAGGCGACGACGCCTGCAGGGAGGTTGCGATGCGGATGCGCAGAACACTGGGCACGGCGGCGGCGGGGGCGCTCCTGCTCACGGCCCTGAGCGTGCCGGGCCCCGGAGCCCGCGCCCAGGGCTTCGGCTACGACGGGCTCACCCCGATCCAGAAGCGACACGTCTCCGGCGCGCTGGCCGAGGCGCTCGGCCAGAGGGTCGCGCCGCGCGCGGTCACCGGCGCCCGCCCCGCGACCGCCCCGTCCTGCGACGGGCGGTACGGCGGGAACGTCAAGGTCGACCAGGACTGCCTGACCATCACCGACCAGCCGCTGGCCGGACGCGGGCAGGCCCAGAACGAGACGTGGATCGCGGCCGACCCGAACAACCCGCGGCACCTGCTGGCCAGCTACAACGACTACCGCCGCGGCGACGGCACCTGCGGGGTGTCGCGGTCGGGCGACGGCGGGCGCACCTGGTCCGACACCACCGCGCCCAACGGGTTCGTGTCCGGCGCCGCGTTCGGCGGCAAGCCCCGCGAGTACTTCCAGAGCGCCGGCGACACCTCCGTCGCCTGGGACACCCGCGGCAACGCCTACCTGTCCTGCCAGGAGTTCAAGCGCGGCAACACCGTCTCGCCCGACCCCAACCAGTCCAGCGGCTTCTACGTGTACCGCTCGACCGGCAACGCCGGCGCGTCCTTCAACTTCCCCGGACGGCCCGTGGCCGAGCACGACGACACCGCCGGCGCCGGGGACTTCCTGCTCGACAAGCAGCTGATGACGGTGGACGCGCACGCCCGCAGCCCCTACCGCGACCGCGTCTACGTCACCTGGACGACCTTCGCCGCCGACGGCACCGGCTACATCTACGGCGCCTACTCCGCCGACTACGGCGAGCACTTCAGCGCGCCCGCGCTGATCAGCTCCGACTCCGCGCTGTGCTCGCAGCCCGACGGCATCCCCACCCCGCACGGCCGCTGCAACAACAACCAGTTCTCCCAGCCCGTCACCGCCCCCGACGGCACCCTCTACGTCGCCTGGGCGAACTACAACGTCGCCGAGACCGGCTCCGACAACCGCTTCCAGGTCCTGGTCGCCTCCTCCAAGGACGGCGGCGCGACGTTCTCGGCGCCGGTGAAGGCCGCCGACTACTACGAGCTGCCCGACTGCGACACCTACCAGGGCGAGGGCAAGGACCCCGGCCGCGCGTGCGTCCCGGAGAAGGGCACGAGCACCAACTCGATCTTCCGCGCCACCAACTACCCCAACATCACCGTCGACCCCGCCGACCCCCGACGGGTCGTGGTGACCACCGGCTCCTACCTCAACCGCGACTCCAACGAGGCGAGCGGCTGCACCCCCGCCGGGCTCACCCCCGCCGGGGAGGGCCTCGGCGCCCTCTACACCGGCGTCAAGACCGGCGGCTGCAACAACGGCATCGTGCTGTCGTCGTCCACCGACGGCGCGGCCACCTTCACCGGCACCACCACCGACGTCCGCAAGCTGCCCCTCGTCGGCAGCGGCTCCGCCCAGGCCCGCACCGACCAGTACTGGCAGGGCACCGTGTTCAACCCCCGGGGCGAGCTGGTCACCGCCTACTACGACCGGCAGTACGGATCCGACGAGACCACCGGCTTCTCCGACATCACCGTGACCGCAACCAGGGACCTGACGCACTTCACCACCAAGCGCGCCACCTCCTCCAGCATGCCGCCGCCGTCGCAGTTCAACGGCCAGTTCTACGGCGACTACATCATGGTCGACGCGACCGCCACCACCGCCTACCCGGCCTGGTCCGACACCCGGCCCGCGGCGCTGTTCCTGTGCCCGGGCACCGGCACGCCCGGCCACCCGCCGGCGCTGTGCACCGCCGCGGCGTCCAACGCCCCGGTCGCCAACGACCAGCAGATCTCCGCCGCCGCCGTCCGGCTCCACTGACCCCGAGGAGCTCCCTCCGATGACGTCCCGAAGAATGACCGCGGCCGGAGCCGCACTGGTCCTGAGCTGCTCGCTCGCCGCCGTACCGGCCGCCGCGCACGCCGGACCCGGCCCGTCCGCGCAACCCGTCCACCCGGTCTCGCCCGGCGACCCCTACGCCTCCTGCACCGCAGGGGCCGGCCAGGACGGCGTGGTCTACCCGGGCGCCGAGGTCGAACCGTGGATCGCCGCCGACCCGCGCCGGCCGGGCCGCGTCATCGCCGTCTACCAGCAGGACCGCTGGTCCGACGGCGGCGCCAAAGGCCTCGCCGCCTCCTACAGCCGCGACGGACGGCACTTCACCAAGACCACCCTGCCGTTCAGCAAGTGCGCGCCCGGCGGCCTGAACTACGAACGCGCCTCCGACGCCTGGGTCGACTTCGGGCCCGACGGCGTCGCCTACGCCAGCGGCCTGGACTTCGACGCGTCCACGCCCCGCAACGGCGTCGGCGCCGCCACCTCCTACGACGGCGGACGCACCTGGCGCCGCACCACCCAGCTCATCGACGACACCGACCCCTCCATCATCGACGACAAGAACTCCGTCACCGCCGACCCCCGCCACCCCGGCACCGCCTACCAGGTGTGGGACCGCATCGACCAGGTCCCCACCGGACCCGGCGCCCACTACACCGGCCCCTCCTACATCTCCATCACCCGCGACCACGGCCGCACCTGGACGCCCGCGCACCCCTTCGTGGACACCGGCGCGATCCCCAACTCCCAGACCATCGGCAACGTCATCGTCGCCGACGCCCGCCGCGACGTCCTGTACGACTTCTTCGAATGGCAGACCTACAGCGACGTCAACGCCACCGAAGCCATCGACCTGCACTTCGCCGTGGTCACCTCCAAGGACCAGGGCCGGACGTGGAGCAAGCCCGTCACCATCGCCGCCGACACCGCCGTGCCCGAGGTCGACCCGAACGCGCCCGACGACCCGTCCAAGGCGCTGCGCGGCGGCGCCAACCTCATCAGCGCCGCCGCCGACCCGCAGACCGGCGAGCTCTACGCGACGTTCGAGGGCGCCGACCCCACCGGCTCCTACGACCAGATCTACCTCGTCCACTCCACCGACTCCGGCCGCACCTGGTCGGCCCCGGCGCGCGTCAACCAAGCGCCGAAGGCGCCCGCCTTCACCCCGTCCATCGTGGTCAACGCCCGCGGGACGGTCGCCCTCACCTACTACGACCTGCGCTACCTGCGGCCCGGCAACACCACCACGCTGCCGACCGCCATGTGGTACGTCACCTTCCCGCGCGGCGGTGAGAACCGCCCGTCCGAACGCCGCATCTCCCGCGTCTTCGACTGGCTGAAGGCGCCCTACGCCGGATGGGGCCACTTCCTCGGCGACTACGAGAGCGTCGCGGTCGCCGGACACGGGTTCCAGCCGGCGGTCGTCGAGACCAACGACACCGGCACCGCCACCAACAGCACCGACCTGTTCACCGGGATCTTCGGCACCAACCCGGCATCACCCGCCCCCGCGCCGGCGAGCCCCGCACCGCACGCCACCACCGTCCGCCATCTGACCGCCCACCGCACACAGCACTGACCAAGGGGGCCGCCGGCACCGCCGGCGGCCCCCGGCAGGGTCAGTGCACCCGGGACTCCGGCCCGTCGACCACCAGCACCTGACCGTCGCGCAGCGGCCGGTGAGGGACGCCTTCGTCGCGGTAGCGCGCGGCGACGGCCGTCAGGACCTCCGACTCCGGGTGCCGCGGGGAGTCGACGTGGGGGACCAGCACGTGATCGAGGACGCCCAGACCGTCCCAGATCGGCGGATCCCCGTGGACGCGGGTGACGGCGTGCGGGTCATCGCACGCCTCCAGGCCGCGCAGGCTCGGCGCCAGCACGCACCCGCCCGCGCTGTACCCGGCGTAGACGAGCGCGTCGCGGCCGAGCAGGTCGGTGAGCGCTGCGTCGGCGCCGCTGCGCGCCAGGGCGTAGCGCAGCACGAACGCGTTACCGCCCCGCGCCCACACCAACCCGAAGCCCGCCAGCTCCTCGGCGACGTCGGCGGCGGGCCGGTCGAAGTACCGCCGCAGATCGACCTCCACGGGCCGCAGCCCCAGCGCCGACAGCGCCTCGAACTCGTTCTGGACGCCGGCCCGCCGCTCCTCCTCGGGCTGCGCGTCGAGCGCATTGGCGATCACCGCCACCGCGGTGACGGACGGCGAGGGCAGCAGGGTGAGCAGCCGGTCGGGACGGTCGCCCATCCGGAACGACGACAGGAACAAGCGCACCCGAGGACTCTAGAGGTCAGGCCGTGCTCACCCAGTCGACGCGGTGCCCCTCGGTCGGGTCGGGCGTCTCCCAGCGGCGGACGAGCCGGTCGATCACCGCGTCCGGAACCGGAGACGTCCGGCCGCGGTTGCGGTCGCGCAGCACCGCCGGCGGCGCCTCCAGCGCGACCAGCTCCACCCGTCCGCGGTAGCCGGCGATGAGCCCGGTGCACTGCTCGCGCTGCGTCCGCGACACGTTCGTGGCGTTCCAGACGAACGACCGTCCGGCGCGCAGGTGCTCGCGGGCCAGCTCGTGCGCGGCCGCGGCGACCGCGTGCTGGTCGCCGGCGGGGGACACGCCCATCTCGGCGCGCAGCCGGTCCAGGCCGACCACCGGCAGGTCCGGGCGGTTCGCGGCGATCCAGTGGTCCTTGCCGACGCCCGGCAGGCCCGACAGCACGGTGACCGTGCAGCGGGTGTCGTCGTAGGCGGCGTAGGCGGGGTCGCGGTCGTCCTTGCGGAAGAACCAGAACCGCGCATGGTCGGACGGGAACGAGCGCGGCCCGTCCAGGCACCGCTGCTCGGCGCAGTACTCCCCGTAGAGGGCGACGTTGTCCAGCAGCTCGTCGGTGTCGGGGCAGATCCGGCCGAGGATGTCCGCCGACGCCAGCAGCACCAGGTCGTCGTTGCGGGCGAGCAGACTCACCCGGAACGCGATCTTCTGCAGGTCCGGGCGCTCCAGCGCCCAGAACGGCACCTGGTGATGGCGGATCAGCGCCGCGACGTGCTCGCGCCAGGCGACCGGCGCGCCCATCTCCCACAGGATCCGCCGCACCATCAGGTCGCCGCGGCGCGAATGGCCGCGCGCGGTGATCCGGCCGTCGTCCTCGGTGCGGGTGCAGTGCGGCTTGGCGATGTCGTGCATCAGCACGGTCGTGAACAGCCGCACCCGCTCGTCCGCCGGACGTGCCCTCCACTGCGGCAGCGCCGCCAGCGCCTCGCACGCCATCCGCGTGTGGACCTCGACGTCGCCCTCGCCGTGGAACACCGCGTCCTGCCGGACGCCCGCCATGTCGCGCACCCACGCGAACGCCTCGCGGACGTCGTCCCACCGCAGGTCCCAGTGCGGCGGCGCCGGGCACAGCTCATCGAACACCCGCATACAGCACCCCCGGGTCGGCGAGGCCATTGGCGACGATCGGACGCTCCTGCCAGTGCGTCCCGGAGTCGAGGATCGCGGTCAGGAAGCTCGGCCGGACCCACTTGTAGCGGTCGACGGTCTCCCCGTCGTCCTCCACCTTGATGTAGAGGCCCTCCATCTCATCGGAGGTGTCGGTCTCCTCGGCGACACGGCTCGGGTCGGCGCCGCCCGCCCGCGCCGCCGCGCGCAGCGCCTCCCGCCAGCCGGACGTGCGGCAGGTGGACGGCCCGACGAACGCGGTCAGCGCCTTCAGTTCCGGCAGGGTCCCCTCGTGCAGGACGGGAACCGACACCACCGGCGTGCCGGCCAGCAGCTCGCGGCGCCGAGCCGTCGACAGGAACGTCCCGTCGCGCTGGTCGAGGACGTCGAACTCGCAGAAGTAATGGGGGAGCGCGTCGTAGAAGACGGTGTGCTTGGCGTACAGCCATTCCCCGTACATCACGTACCGGTCGCCCAGCCGCTCCCACAGAACGTGCTGGACGGACGCGGCCCACGCCTTCAACGGCCCGAACTGCCGTTCGCGGGGCCCGCCCGCCAGGTAGTGGCCGCGGCTCTGCAGCCGCAGTTCCCCCGCGGAGGAGAAGCTGATCCCGGCGTTGGCGCCGTCCAGCTTCTCCTCCACCACCAGGTACCGCCCGGCGATCGCCGAGAACGGCCGCGCCGCCAGGTCGTGGTCGCCCGGCTGCAGCCGCGACCCCTCGATGTGCCGGGTGCGGGGGTATTTGCGGAGCATGCCGACCGTTCTAACGAACCGGGTCGGCCGTGCCAACCGAATTTCACCGGTTGGGGACGATCCGGGTGAGCGCGAGCGCGGCCAGCCACAGCCCCACGCTCAGCCACGCCAGCGCGTGCACGCCGGACACGAAATGCCCGGGCGTCAGCGCCGACCCCGCGACCGCCCCGTACACCGCGACGCCGAGCGCCGTCCCGATCTGCCGGGCGGTGTTGTTGAAGCCGCCCGCCAGCCCCGCGTGCGCGGGCGGGACGGCGCGCATCGCCGCCGCGACCACGGCCGTCACGATGAGGCCGTCGCCGATCCCGATTGCCAGCAGCGCCGGCAGCAGCGCCGGGTAGGAGCCGCCCGCACCGACCCGCAGCAGGCTCAGGCACCCCGCGGCGGCCAGCGCGGTGCCCGCGCCGAGCGGGAGCCGCGTCCCGAACCGGGCGGTGAGCCGCCCGCTGACCGGCGCCAGCAGCGCCAGCGGAACCGCCATCGGCAGCAGCAGCGCCCCGGCGGTGAACGCCGAGTGGTGCTCGCCCTGCTGCAGCTTCAGCGTGGCGACGAACAGCACGCCGTTGGTGACCAGGTTCATCGCCAGGGCGATGCCGTTGGCGCCGAGGAACGCCGGAGCGCGCAGCAGCCCGCCCGGCACCATCGGCGCCGCCGCGCGGCGCTCGGCCCACACGAACGCCGCCGCCGCGACGACCGTCACGGCCGCCGTCGCTGCCGCCTCGCCCTGGTGCCCGTGACCGGCGGCGATGACCGTCCACACCAGGCCGCCGAGGGCGAGCGGCGCCAGCGCCATCCCGGCCCGGTCCAGCGGCGGACGCGCGCCGCCGGGCCGCTCCCGGCGCGGCTCGCGGACGATCGCCACGACGCCCGCCATCGCGGCGGCGCCGATCGGCACGTTGATCAGGAAGATCCACCGCCAGCCGGCCGAGTCGACCAGCATCCCGCCGAGCAGCGGCCCGGCGGGCAGCGCCGTCGAGGAGATGCCCGCCCACACCCCGAGCGCCCGCGCCTGCTCGGCGCGGCCCGGGTACACCGCGGTGATGACCGCGAGGCTGCCGGGCAGCAGCAGCGCCGCGCCCGCACCCTGCACCACCCGCGCCGCGATCAGCGGCCCGGCGCCGGGCGCGGACCCGCACGCCAGCGACGCCAGGCCGAACAGTCCGAGCCCGATCAGCGTCATCCTGCGGTACCCGATCCGGTCGCCGAGCGCGCCACCGCCCAGCAGCAGCCCGGCGATCGCGACCGCGTATCCGTCGACGACGCCCTGCAGGCCGGGCAGCCCGGTGCCGAGCGCCCGGCCGATCCCGGGCAGGGCGACGTTGACGATCGTCACGTCCAGCAGCACCAGGAACATCCCGGCGCACAGGATGGCGAGCATGGCCCCGCGCCGGGGGACGGGTCCGGTCTCGCCTGTCTCGTGGGTCTCGGCTGCCTCGTCGGTGGAGCGGTCGCTGGTGCGGCTCGTCGGTCTCATGCCCCCACGGTGGCCCGCGGACGTTTCGCCGCGGCCCGAACCATGATCGGCCGCGCTCGGCGCAGTCCGGTGCGGACGGGTCAGCCAGGGACGACCTGGGCGATCCCGCCGGTCTCCAGCGCGACCCACAGCGCGCCGTCCGGCCCGAGGGCGATGCCGTGCGGCTCGCAGCCGGGCGTCGGCAGCGGATGCTCGTCGATGCGGCCTTCGGGGGTGATGCGGCCGACGTGCGCGGTGCCCCACTCGGTGAACCACAGCGCCTCGTCCGGGCCGGCGACGATCGCGTGCGGACGGGCCCGCCGGTCGGGCAGCGGGAACTCGGTGACCTTGCCGTCCGTGGTGATCTGGCCGATCTGCCCGGTGCCGATCGCGGCGTACCACAGCGCGCCGTCCGGCCCGCTGGTGATCCCCACCGGCGCGGCGCCCTCGGTCGGCAGGGCGTGCACGGTGACGTCGCCGTCCGGTGCGATCCGCCCGACCGCGTTGCCCTGGTTGAGCGTGAACCACAGCGCCTCGTCCGGCCCGGCCGTGATCATGGACGGGAGTGCGCCCTCCACCGGCAGCGGGAACTCGGTGACCTGCCCGGCAGTGGTGATGCGGCCGATCCGGCCGGTCTGCATGAGGGTGAACCACAGCGCGCCGTCGGGTCCGGCGGCGATCCCGCACGGGCCGCCGGGCGGGACCTCGAACTGCGTCACCCGGCCGCCGGTGTCGACCCGGCCGATGCGGTCGCCGCGGAACCCGGTGAACCACAGCGCGCCGTCCGGGCCCGCGGTGATGTTCATCGGCCCGGCCTGGACGGGGTCGTCCGGATGGAAGGCCGGTTCGCCGCCCGGTTCCATCCGCCCGATCCGTCCCTCATGAACCAGCGTGAACCACAAGGCTCCGTCCGGTCCGGCGGTTATCCCGTAAGGGCCCGCTTCGGGGCCGCTGACGGTGAACTCCCTGATCATGGCACGCGAACCCTGCGGCATGGATGGTCCCCCCTCGTCCCACTTCTTTCCGCACGACGCCGAGACTAACGCAACCGAAGTTGCGTTACGATCGGTTCGTGCAGCACATCGGACATTCGGGGGCACGCCGATGACCACCGGACCGGGCACGGTGCGGCCCGGCGGCCGCACCGCGCGCGTCCGCGCCGCCGTCCGCGAGGCCACCCTGGCGGAACTCGCCGGACGCGGCTACGCCGGCTTCACCGTGGAGGGCGTGGCCTCCCGCTCCGGCGTCCACAAGACCACCCTCTACCGGCGGTGGGCCAACGCCGACGGCCTCATCGCCGACGCCCTCGACCTCGCCGCCGGCGAGCCGTGGCCGGTCCCCGACACCGGCACCCTGGACGGCGACCTGCACGCGCTCGCCGGGCTCGTCCTCACCGGCTTCACCGACCCGGAGGCCGGACCGGTCGCCCGCGCGTTCGTGCAGGCCGCGGCGCAGAGTCCCGACGCCGCACGCGCCCTGCACCGGTTCTTCGCGCGGCGCCACGAGCAGTCCGCCGCCATCGTCGCGCGCGCCATCGAACGCGGTGAGGCGCCGGCCGGCACCGACCGCGCCGAGGTCGTCCGGCTCGCCGTCGCGCCGCTGTACTACCGGCTGTTCGTCAGCGGCGAGCCGGTCGACGAGGCCGCGGGCGGGGCCTCACCGCGTTCGATGGCGCGCGCGACGATGGCGGCGGGCTGGT
>NZ_BAAAMR010000176.1:0-13185 GCF_039529375.1 Actinomadura napierensis | reverse complement strand
ACGGCGCCGCCCGCGACGCCGGCGACGAGCAGCAGCGGCCGCCTGCTCCGGCGCGTGGCGGCGCGCGGGACGGGCGGCGGCGCGGCGGACGGCCGCATGATCCGGGCGATCTCGGTGTCGCGGCTCCGGTGGTGCGCCTCGGCGGCCAGTTCGTCCAGCGCCGCGGGCTTGAGGGCCCGGAACGCGGTGTCGGTGTCGTTCATCTTCTCTCCGGGGGTCATCGGGCCGCCTTCCCGGCGGCGGAGGCGGGTGCCGGACGGGGCGGGCGGACCGGTTCGGCGTTCCCGCCCGCGTCGCCCGCCCCGTCCAGGGCGCGGGCGAGGCGCTTGCGGGCGCGGTGCAGCCGGACGGCGAACGCCGGGACCGAGCACCGCATCACCCGGGCGGCCTGCCGGGCGTCCAGGCCGTGCCAGTTCACGAGGGCGAGCGCTTCGAGGTCGCGTTCGGGCAGCGCGGCGATGGCCGCGAGCGCCGTCTCGCGCTCCACGACGTGCTCGGCCACGTCCCAGGCGGCGAGGTCGAGGGGCGTGGTGAGCGCTCTGATCCGCTCGGCGAGGTCGCGGCCCCGGCGGCCCCTGTCGCGCTGCTTGTGCAGCAGGTTGCGGGCCACCGTGAGCAGCCACGGCAGCGCCGGGTCGCGCACCTCGTCCAGCCGCCGCCAGGCGATCAGGAACGTCTCGCCCGCGATGTCCTCGGCGGTGTGCGGCTCGGCGTGCGTCAGCGCGTACGCCAGGACGCGCCGGTGGTTCTCGTCGTAAAGCCGGGTGAACCGTGTTTCGGGATCGTCCACGAGCACTCCAGTCGGGGTCGGTCGTCGTGACGTAATCCCGGCCGGGCGGCCGTCTTTACAGGGGAAGTTCCGGAAAGATCAGGCGAGCCGGGCGAGGCGCTCGACGGCCTCGTCGATGACCTCGTCCTTCTTGCAGAACGCGAACCGGACGAAATGCGCGCCCGCCTCCGCGTGGTCGTAGAACACCTGCGTCGGGATCGCGACGACGCCCGCCTTCGCCGGCAGCGCGCGGGCCAGCTCCAGCCCGTCGGAGAAACCGAGCGGCCGGATGTCCGCCTGCACGAAATAGGTGCCCTGCGGCCGGTACGCGGTGAAGCCGGCCGCCTCCAGGCCGGTGACGAGCCGGTCCCGCTTAGACTGCAGCGACGCGCACAGGTCCGCCGCCCACGCGGTCTCGTTCGCCAGCGCGTACGCGGCGGCCCGCTGGTAGGGGGCGCTGGTCGCGTAGGTGAGGAACTGCTTGACGGTCTGGACGGCGCGGACGTACCGGGCGGGCGCGGTGACCCAGCCCGTCTTCCAGCCGGTCACCGAGAACGTCTTGCCCGCCGACGACACCGACACCGTCCGCTCCCGCATCCCGTCGAGGGTGGCGAGGGGGATGTGCTCGGTGCCGTCGAACGTCAGGTACTCGTACACCTCGTCGGTGATCGCGACCAGGTCGTGCTCCCGGCAGACGCCGGCGATGGCCTCCAGCTCGTCGCGGGTGAACACCGTCCCGGCGGGATTGTGCGGGGAGTTCACCAGGATCGCCTTGGTGCGCGGCCCGACGGCGGCGCGCAGCTCGTCCGGATCGAACGTGAAGCGCCCTTCCACGGGGCGCAGCATGACGGGCCTGCGGACGGCCCCGGCCAGCGCGATCACCGCGGCGTAGGAGTCGTAGTACGGCTCGAACACGATGACCTCGTCGCCCTGCCCGGTGAGCGCGAGCACGGACGCCGCGATGCCCTCCGTGGCGCCGACGGTCACGTACACCTCGGTCAGCGGGTCGTACGCCAGCCCGTACCGCTCCAGCCGCTGCGCCGCAACGGCCTCCCGCAGCTCCGGCAGCCCCGGTCCCGGCGGATACTGGTTGCCGCCGGACCGGATCGCCTCGACCGCGACGTCCAGCATGGCCCGCGGGCCGTCCTCGTCGGGGAAGCCCTGGCCCAGGTTGATCGATCCCGTGGCCGTGGCCAGCGCGGACATCTCCGCGAAGATCGTCTCGCCGAACTCCCGCATCCTCGGCACCAGAGGCTCAGTCACGGCACAAGCCTAAGGGGGCGTCAGATCCAGCCCATCTCCTCGGCGGCGCGGACGGCGGCGAAGCGGGAGGACTCGCCGAGCTTGCTCATCGCCGTGGACAGGTAGTTGCGGACGGTCCCCTCCGACAGGTGCAGCAGGGCGGCGATGCGGGCGGTCCCGGTGCCGGCGCCGGTGAGGCGGAGGATCTCGCGTTCGCGCTCGGTCAGCGGGTTGTCGCCGGCGGCCATGGCGGTCGCGGCGAGTTCGGCGTCCAGGTACCGGCCGCCCTCGTGGACCTTGCGGATCGCGGCGGCCAGCTCGTGCGTGGGCGCGTCCTTGGCGACGAAGCCCCGCACCCCGGCGGCCATGGCGCGGCGCAGGTAGCCGGGGCGGCCGAAGGTGGTGACGATGCAGACCGCGCAGCGGGCGCCGGCCGCGTCCAGCTCCTCGGCGACGGTGAGGCCGTCCCCGCCGGGCATCTCGATGTCGAGGACGGCGACGTCCGGATCGTGCTCGGCGACGGCCGGGGCCACCTCGTCGCCCCGGCCGACCTCCACGACGACGTCCAGGTCGGCCTCCAGGCCGAGGAGCGCGGCGACGGCGCCGCGGATGAGGTGCTCGTCGTCGGCGAGCAGGATCCGGATCACCTGCCGCTCCTCCCGGCGCCGGCCGCCGTCCCGGCACGGGCGGCGCGACCGGCCTCCGCGGCGAGCGCGCCCTTCGCGGGCGGGTGCGGTTGCTCCTCGTCGCCCGGGGCATCCGGTGCGTCCGGGCCGGGTCGCGGGAGCGGGACGACGGCGCGCAGCAGGAAGCCGTCGCGGCCGTGCCGGCCCGCGGTGATCTCACCGCCGACGACGGCGAGGCGCTCGGCGAGACCGGTCAGCCCCGCACCGCCGGTGTTCCCCGCGCCGCCGGTGCCCTCGCCGGTGTCCTCGCCGCCGCGGACGCCGTCGTTGCGCATCTCCAGGACCACGGAGCCACCGTACGGGGTGAGGGCGACGGCGCAGCGCCGGGCCTCGCTGTGCTTGATCACGTTGGTGGCGCCCTCCCGGATCACCCAGGCGAGCACCGCGCGGACCTCGGCCGGAAGCCCGTCCGGCACGTCCCCGGCGTCGCAGCGCACCCCGGCGGCCTCCAGCACCGCCCGCACCCCGGCCAGCTCGGCGTCCAGCTCGACGGCGCGGTAGCCGTGCACGGCGGCGCGCACCTCGCGGAGCGCGTCGCGGGCGGCGCGCTGCACGTCGGCCATCTCGGCGCCGGCCCGGGCCGGGTCGGCCTCCGCGAGCCGCAGGGCCAGCTCGCTCTTCACCGCGATCAGCGACAGGCTGTGGCCGAGCAGGTCGTGCAGGTCGCGGGAGAAGCGCAGCCGCTCCTCGGTGACGGCGAGCCGGGCGAGGGCCTCCCGCGCGGCGTGGGTCTCCTGGTGCAGGTCCCACATGCGGCGCTGGTACAGGTTGACGAACGCGACGAGACCGCACGTGCCGGTGTAGATCACGAGCATGAACGGGAACAGCCAGTACCAGGGCATGTCGCCGTCGGGGTAGAGGTGCCGGGAGGCGAGGCTGCCGTAGACCGCGCCGACCGCGCCGGTGCCGGCGCACAGCGCGACGATCCTGCGGCGGCTCATCGGCGACAGCACCACCGCCGACACCCAGAAGACGGGGACGACGGTGAACAGCGGGTGGGCGAACAGCATCAGGCTGAGCGCGGCGGTCACCGCGCCGCTGAGCACGATGTCCCGGCGGGACGCGCCGCCCGCCAGGCCCGCCCGGACGAGCCGCATGTAGAACCACGTCATCAGGGCGAGCCCCAGGACCGCCAGGACGATGACGGGGACGCCGATGCGGCCGTCGTCGTAGGCGGCGGCGACCCCGGCCAGGCCGGGCGCGATGAAGCCGAGGGCCGCGCACAGGAACGAGCGGTGCGTCACCCGGCGGTACCGCTCGAACCTGCGGGTGTCCTGCGCTTCCAGGTCCGCCGTGGTCGCGACCGTCATGTCCCGTTCCTCCCCTGCTCGACTGTAGCGGCGCCGAGCCGGGCGGCGAGGACGGCGCAGGAGGGCGGACCGTCCGCCGGGCCGTCCTGCATGGGCCCAGCCTCGCGGGGCGCGGGCCGCCGCCGGTAGAAGCGCCTGTCACCGGTTCGGGCGACGTCTGTCAGCCGTTCCGCATGACAGGTGTCACGCGGGCCCCTCCGGCGGCGCGCGGCCCGACCCCGCAGGTCAGCCGCGGTCAGCCCGCGATGGAGACCACGTGGCCGATGGACGGCAGGTCGCCGGCGAGGTCGAGCAGGGCCTTGGCGACGTCGTCGCGAGAGATGGTGAAGCCGCCGGGCACGCTGCGGTCGACGGCCTGGCGGTAGCGGCCCTTGCCCTCCTTGTCGGTGAGCCGGGGCGGGCGGACGATCGTCCAGTCGAGCCCGGAGTCGCGGACCTGGGCCTCGGCGACGCGCATGTCGGCGATTCCGTGCCGCAGGAGCCGTCCGAGGATGACCGGCTTGACGACGTACCGGGTGAACGGGTCGTCCCCCGGCATGGCCTCGATCGCGCCCATGCTGACCATGAGGAAACGGCCGGCGCCGGTCGCCCGCATGGCCGCGATGATGCTCCTGGAGCTGTCCCGGCAGACGGTGGTGGCGCCGAAGTCGCGCGGTCCCATCGCGCTGACGACGGCGTCGGCGCCCTTCACCGGCTCCTCGATCGCGGCGGGGTCCATGATGTCGGCCTGCACGACGTCGGCGCGTTCGCGCAGGTCGGCGGGCATCTTTCCGGGGTCGCGCACGACGGCGGTGACGTCGTGTCCCGCATCCAGCGCGCGGCGGACGAGCCGCGTCCCGATACCGCCGGTCGCCCCGAAGACCGTGAGCTTCATCGTCGATCCCTCCCTGAGGGGTGAGTGAGCATTTACTAACCACTAGAGTGGGTAAGGATTCACTAACTGTCAAGCGGAGGGCCGATGAGCGCGCGCGAACGGATCCTGGACGCCGCGGCGGACGTCATGCGCGAGCGCGGCGTCGCGGGCGCCACCACCAAGGAGATCGCGAAGGCCGCGGGCTACTCCGAGGCGCTGCTGTACAAGCACTTCCGCGACAAGGAGCAGCTGATGCTGAGCGTGCTGAAGGAGCGGATGCCGGCGTTCGCGGCCAGGGCCGTCCCCGGCGAGGCGACCGTGGAGGCCAACCTCGTCGCGGTCGTGCACGGCGGGCTCGCCTTCTACCGGCGCGCGTTCCCGATGATGGCGTCGATGGCCGCGCAGCCGGTGCTGCTGGCCGCGACGCGCACATCGCTGCGCCAGTACGGTGCCGGCCCGCACGAGCCGGTGCGGGCCCTCACCCGCTACCTGGACGCCGAGCGCGACCTCGGCCGGGTCGCGGCGGGCGCCGACACCGCCGCGGCCGCGGCGCTGCTGATGGGCGCGTGCTTCCAGCAGGGGTTCCTGCACTACTTCGCGGCGGCGCCGGACGCCCCGGACCTCCCGGAGTCGGCCGCCGCCGACCTCGTCCGCCCCCTGCTGCCGGCACTGCTCCCCTAGCGCGCCACGGCCGATCGCTCAGCGGCGGTCGCGGGCCCTGACGAAGTCGACGTCCTCGGGGTCGCGGCCCGGCCAGGTCAGCCGGGTCACCGCCGGCGGCGTCTCGGCGACGATCCGGCCGCGCGCGACGACATGGGACGGCCGGGTCTGCCGCCGGACGGCGTCGTACGGCGACGACGCGGGCAGCACGACCAGGTTCGCCGGGCGGCCCGGCGCGATCCCGTAGCCGTCCCCGAGGCCGAGCACCCGCGCGGCCCGGTCCGTCACCATCGCGAACGCCTCGCCGATCTCGGCGGCGCCGGTGAGCTGCGCGGCGGCGACGCCGACCAGCGCGACCTGCAGCGACGACGCCGTCCCGAGCGGGAACCACGGGTCCATGACGTCGTCGTGCCCGAACGCCACGTTCACCCCGGCGGCGAGCATCTCCTTGACCTGGGTGAGGCCGCGCCGCTTCGGGTAGGCATCGAACCGTCCCTGCAGGCACAGGTTGGCGAGCGGGTTGCAGACCAGGTTGATGCCCGAGCGGGCCAGGATCCGCTGGAGCTTGTAGGAATAGGCGCCGTTGTAGGAGCCCATCGCGGTGGTGTGGGACGCGGTGGCGCGGTCGCGGAGCCCGCCGCGCCGCGCGAGGGTGGCGAGCACCTCCACGAACCGGGACTGCTCGTCGTCGATCTCGTCGCAGTGCGCGTCCAGCAGCAGCCCGTACCGCTGCGCGATGTCGAAGGCGACCTCCAGGGAGCGGACGCCGTCCTCCCGGGTGTCCTCGAAGTGCGGGATCGCGCCGACGGCGTCGACGCCGCGCCGGGCCGCCTCCTCCAGCAGCTCGGGCCCGTCCTCGAAAGAGCAGATGCCCTCCTGGGGGAACGCGACGAGCTGGAGCCCGATGACGTCCTTCACCCGCTCGCGGACCTCGATCATCGCGTCGAGCGCGACGAGCCCCGGGTCGGTGACGTCCACATGGCTGCGGACGTGCAGGACGCCGTTCGCCGCGTACCAGCGCAGCACCTCGGTCGCGCGGGAGACGACGTCTTCGCGGGTCAGGGTCGTCTTGCGCTCGCTCCACACCGCGATCCCCTCCCACAGGGACCCCGACGCGTTCCAGCGCGGCTCCCCGGCGGTGAGCGTGGTGTCGAGGTGGACGTGGGGTTCCACGAACGGCGGGCTCACCAGGCCGCCCGCAGCGTCCGCCAGGACGTCCCCGGCGAGCTCGCCCGCCGGCGCGACGCGTCCGAACCGGTCGCCGTCGATCTCGATGTCGTGCAGGCCGTCCCGCCCGGTCAGCAGGGCGTTCGTCACGAGCTTCACGCGGGGCTCCCTTCCCACGCCCGGCCGCGCCGGGCCGACAGAGCGAAGTACAGGACGCCGGCGGCGAGCGCGCCGGCCAGCCAGGACAGGCCGATGCCGGCGTGCGCGCCCGCCGCCGGCCCTTGCAGCGCCTTCGGAACGCCGTACTGGAACGCCCACGTCGCCGCGGCGAACACCCCCACGCCGTAGGAGATCGCCTTGCAGGACACGTGCCAGTCGACGGTCTGCGCGCACAGCGAGCAGCTGTAGACGTTCAGGATGTTCGTGGCGATTGGCCCGTGCACGACCAGCAGCAGCACCGGGATCGCGAGCGCGCCGAACGAGTCCACGATCAGCCTGCCGGGGTCGGTGGTGGCGCTCACCGTCGCCAGCGACGCGCCGAGCACGCCGAGCCACACCACCGGCAGGAACTGACCGAGGACGCTCGCGCCGTACAGCCGGCGGCGCGGCACCTCGCGGGGCACGAACCGCGAGTAGTCGGATGCGTAGGCGAACCAGGTGACGCCCCAGCCGACCCCGATCGCCGTCATCACGGTGGTCATGGCCGACAGCCGGTCGGCGCCGGTGAGGCCCTGGCCCTTGTGGTCCCAGTGCACGCCGGTCTTCGTCCACGCGACGACGGTCATCGCGGCGAGCACGGCCAGCGTGACGGGAACGGTCCGCTTCTCGAACGCAGCAATCGCGTGGAACCCGGACGCGGCGATCCACACCTGCAGCCCCATGATCACCAGCATTACGACGATCTTCAGCGCGGTCCCGCCGTGCAGCCCGACCTGGCCGAGCAGCGCCATCACCAGGTCCAGCACGATCCAGGTGTTGACCGCGCACCAGCCCGCCGACATCACGCCCTGTAGCGCCGCCGGCAGGTACGCGCCGCGCCACCCGAACGCCGACCTGGCGAGGACCATCTGGGTGACGCCGGTCCGCCGCCCCATCAGCACGAACAGCCCGAACACCGCCATCCCGACGAGGTTCCCGGCGACCAGCACGCCGACCGTGTCGGCCAGGCTCAGCCCGAGCTTGATCCCGAGCGCGCCGAGCACCCAGTTGATCGGCGCGATGTTGCCGCCCGACCAGATCCAGAACTGGTTCGCCGCGGTCGACTCGCGGCCCTCGCGCGGAACGGGATCAAGGGAGTGCGCGGCGGCCGTTGAACTGGACACAAGCGACGACCCTACTGGTCAGGCCGGCCCGGTCCGCCACCCGGTGCGGGGGCGCCGGCTAGGGCGTCAGCTCGTTCAGGCGGGTCTTGACGATCTTGCCCATCGCGTTGCGGGGCAGCGCGTCGACCAGGTGGACGACGCGGGGCCGCTTGTGCACCGACAGGCGTCCGGCGACGAAGTCGATCAGCTGGCCCTCCGTCACCCCGTCCGCCACGACGTAGGCGGTGACCTGCTCGCCGAGGTCGTCGTGCGGGGTGCCGGCGACGGCGGCCTCCCGCACCGCCGGGTGCGCGAGCAGCGCGTTCTCGACCTCGCCCGCGCCGATCCGGTAGCCGCCGCTCTTGATCAGGTCGGTGGACGCGCGGCCGACGATGCGGTGCCAGCCGTCCGGGCCGATCGTCGCGATGTCGCCCGTGCGGAACCAGCCGTCCGGCGTGAACGACTTCGCGGTCGCCTCGGGGCGGCCGAGGTAGCCCTTGAACGGATGCCGCGCGCGGACGTGCAGCTCGCCGGGCGTCTCCCCGTCGGCCGGGACCGGATCGCCGTTCTCGGCGGCGAGCCGCGTCTCGACGCCGGGCAGCGGGAGCCCGACGTAGCCGGGACGGCGTTCGCCGTCTGCACGCGCGCTGAGCGTGATCAAGGTTTCGGTCATGCCGTACCGCTCGACCGGCCGGTGGCCGGTGAGCGCCTCCAGCCGTTCGAAGGCCGGCACGGGAAGCGGCGCGCTCCCGGACACCAGCAGCCGCGCGGCCCGCATCGCCTCGGCCGACGCGGGATCGGCCGCCAGCCGCGACCACACCGTGGGGACGCCGAAGAACAGGCTTCCGCCGTCCCTGCCCGCCGCCTCCGCGTACGCCTCCGGCCTCGGACGCCCCGTGTGGACCAGCCGCGACCCGACCCGCAGCGGCCCGAGGACCCCGAGGATTAGGCCGTGCACGTGGAAAAGCGGCAGCCCGTGCACCAGGACGTCGTCCGGGGTCCACGCCCACGCCTCGGCCAGCGCGTCCAGACCGGCGGCGATCGCGGCCCGCGAGATCATCACGCCCTTCGGTGCGCCGGTCGTCCCGCTGGTGTAGAGGATCAGCGCGGTCGCGTCGGGGTCGGCCCCGGCGGAGGCTGGGGCCGGGGGGCTTCCGGCGGGCAGCCGGTCGACCGGGACCACCGGCGGGCCGTCCTCGTGCCCGGTCTCGGCGTCGGCGGCGGCCAGCAGCAGCGCCGCGCCGGAGTCGTTCAGGATGTGGGCGCGCTCGTCGGGACCGGAGTCGGGCGGCAGCGGCACCACCGGGACACCCGCCATGATCCCGCCGACGACCGCGACCACCGTCTCCGCGCTCGCCGTGGCGTGCACCGCGACCGCGTCCGCGCCGCCGATCTCCGCGGCCACGGCGGACGCACGGGTCAGCAGCTCCTCGCGCGGCAGCTCGTGTCCGGCGATCCGCACCGCCCCGCCGGACTCGCCGGTCTCTCCGAGCAGATCCCTCACTGGCCCCTCCCCTGGTCCTGCCGTTCGTCCTGCTCGTCCAGCCAGGCGAGCACGGTGTCGGTGTGCTGGCCGAGCAGCGGCGGCGCGGTGTGCGCGCGCGGCTCGGCGCCGTCGAACCGCAGCGGCGGGCCGGGCAGCTCGATCGGGCCCAGGCTCGGATGGTCGACCTCGATCACCAGGCCCTGCGAGCGGGTCTGCTCCCAGGTGTACACCTCGTCGATCGACCGGATCGACCCCGCCGGCACCCCCGCGTCGCCCAGCCGCTCCAGCCACGCCTCCCGGGTGTCCCCCGCGAGGACGCGCTCGATGTCGGCCGTCAGCTCCGCGCGGTTGGCGGAACGGTCCGGGATCGTGGCGTACCGCGGGTCGTCCGCGTCGAGGCCGACGAGCGGCGCGAACCGGCGCCACAGGTTCTGGTTCGCGACCCCGATCTGGATCTGCCCGTCCTTGCAGCGGAACGTCCCGTACGGCGCGATCGTCGGATGGTCGTTGCCGACCGACTCGGGCACCTCCCCGGCGACGGTCCAGCGCGTCCCCTGGTACATGTGCGCGCCGACCACCGACGCCAGCAGCGACGTCCGGACGACCGTGCCGCGGCCCGTCCGCGTCCGCTCGTACAGCGCGGCCAGCACCCCGGACGTGGCGTTGCCCGCAGCGAGGATGTCCGCGATCGACAACCCCACCTTGCTCGGCGTCCCCGGCGGCCCGGTCACGCTCATGATCCCGGCCTCGCCCTGCATGATCGCGTCGTACCCGGGACGGCCGCCCTCCGGCCCGTCATGCCCGAACCCGGTGATCGACAGCACGATCAGCCGCGGGTTCAGCTCGTGCAGCCGCACCACCGGGAAGCCAAGCCGGTCGAGCACCCCGGTCCGGAAGTTCTCGACCAGCACATCGGCGTGCCGCACGAGGCGTTCCAGAATGCCCTTCCCCTCGTCCGACTTCAGATCGAGGGTGATCGACTCCTTGTTCCGGTTGATCGACAGGTAGTACGTGCTGACCTGGTCCGCGCCCGCGAACGGCGGGCCCCAGCCGCGCGTCTCGTCGCCCGTCCCGGGCTGCTCCACCTTGATCACCCGCGCGCCGAGGTCGGCGAGCGCCATCGTGGCCTGCGGTCCGGCGACCACGCGGCTGAGGTCGACGATCACGACGCCTTCGAGAGGTCCGGGCAAGGACGTCCTCCTTCGGGGGGCGGGCACCTGGAAGTATGCCGTCCGTGCCGTCGCCGCCCCGGACCTACCCCGCGCTCGCCGCGCGGCTGCTCGCGCTGCCCCCGTCGTGCGGCCCCGCGCGCCTCGTCGCGATCGACGGCCCGAGCGGTGCCGGCAAGTCGACCTTCGCGGACCGCCTCGCGGGTGTCCTGGTCGGCGCGCCGGTGATCCGCTCCGACGACTTCCGCGTCCCCTGGGACGCCGACCCGCTCACCTGGTGGGAACCGCTCCGCCGCACCGTCCTCGACCCGCTCTGCGCCGGACGCCCCGCGGTGCTGCGCCGCTACGACTGGCACCACGACCTGTACGGCCCGCCGGAGGAGATCCCGCCCCCGCCGGTGCTCATCATCGAGGGCGTCGGCGCGTCCTGGGCGAAGTCGCCCGCCGCGTACCGCATCTGGATCGACGCCCCGCGCGAGTTGCGTCGCGCCCGCGCCCTCGACCGCGACGGCCCCGAACACGCCGACGCCTGGGACCGCTGGTCCGCCCGCGAATCCGCCCTGTTCGCCGCCGACGGGACAAGACACCGCGCCGACCTGGTCGTCGACGGCGGCGCATCCTTCACACCGCACCGTTTCCGCTGACCGCGCCCGACGTCCATTCGACGTCCTCTTTTGGATGTGTTCTGTTCCCAAATTGGAAGGGCTTGGTGCTGGCAGGAGGGGATGACCCAAAGGGTGTTCGGCTGTTAGTGGGAAGTGTGTTCGTGTGGTGGGGTGGCGCTGGCGTACGGGGCCGGCTCCGCCTGCCCCGCCCCGGTCGCGCCACCCCACCACCCCCTTCCGTACGCGTGTTCACAAACCCCCACAAAGCGACAATCGACACCTTTCTCCAGGGCACCGAAATAAAGGGGCCGTCGAGCCGACTTTTGTCGGTCACGTAGGGTATGCTTTACCTATGCAATCAGTGACGGTCGACCTTGAGGCCGCGTCCATCATGCAATTGGTGGAGGCGGTCTCGGCGATCGCCGCTGAACTCGCCCAGCGAGAAGCTCCCGAATCGGCGGCCGTGTGCCTGGAACTCACCGAAGATCTGGCTGCTGCGGCCGATATGCAGGAAAGCGCGCTGGCCGGTTTCATCCGCCGCGTCGATGCCGCTGGGGAGCAGAAGCGGTGGGGGTTCCCGTCGACGCGGGCGTGGTTGCGGTCGCGGTTGGGGATGCGGGAGAACCGCACCACCGAACGCCTCATCCTCGCCCGCCAGCGGCACCGCCTTCCCCAGGTCGCGGAACGGTTGGCGGCCGGGGAGTTGTCGTATGGGTATGCGGCCACGGTCGCGCAGAGTGTGGCGCGGCTGGAAGACACCGACTGCACCGGGGCCGAGACCACGCTGCTGAGCTTCGTCGACCAAGGCTTCTCGGCCGCGAAGGTGGCGGTGTTCGGCCGCCGCATCTGCGACGTCATCGCCGAACGCGACGGCACCGAAACCGCCCCCGGCCAGGACGTCAAGCGCGGGTACGCCAAATCCTGGATCACCAGCACCGGGTCCCTCGACGGCGGCCGCTACATCAAGGGCTGGCTGAACGCCGAAGACGCCGCCATCTGGGACGGGACCCTGGCCCCGTTGGCCAAGCCGGCCGGGCCCGATGACCACCGTGACGTAGGAGAGCGGACGGCGGCTGCGTTGTCGAGTGTGCTGTCGGGTGGGCACAAGGCGACCAAGGTCACCGTGATCTGTGACCTGGAGACCCTGACCGGCGGCAATGCTCCGGCTCGCCTCACCGACGGGACGCCGATCCCCGCCGCCCAGGCCCGCCGCATCGCCCTGTCGGCCGGTGTGTCCCCGCTCCTGCTGGGGCGGGGACACACGCCCCTGTATCTCGGGTACCGGGAGCGGTTCGCCAGCACCGCCCAACGGCAGGTCCTGGAGACGCTGTATCCGACCTGCGCGGTACGGGAATGCGAGATCCCCGGGACGTTGTGCGAGGTCGACCACGTCAACGGCTGGGCCCTGGGCAACAGTCCAACGGATATCGATCAACTCGCGCTGACCTGCGGGTGGCACAACCGCTTCAAACACACCAGCCCCCACCAGATCGGGATCACCAAAGACCCCGACGGGCAGTACGTCTACCGGCTGCTCCCACCACCGGGTGCCCGATCAAGAACCCGGACGGGTAGCGGGCCACCGGGGTCGATCGGCCCACCCGACACCACCGCCAACTGGGCCGCATAACCACCCCACCTTCCACGCCACCGGTTCGCCCGAATCCAATCCGGATCTCGGGCGAACCGGCATGCCCACATCACCCCGGCACTCCACTGCACCACTGGCACCGGCACCGGCCACCCCCTCAACGAGGCCGGAACGCACCCGTACCCGCAAACTCCACTCCCCGCCATCGTCAACCCCTTCATCTCGGCCGATTCTTCGCCCGCTGGTTCGGGGGGTGGGGTGGCGCGACGGGGGCGGGGCAGGCGGAGCCTGCCCCTTGAGCGCTGCCTCAGGGGCCGCAGAGGCTCCAAAGTCAAGGGTGGACGAA
>NZ_BAAAMR010000175.1:0-13563 GCF_039529375.1 Actinomadura napierensis | reverse complement strand
CCGCACCGCGGCCAGGCGGTCGGCCGCCAGGTCGTCGATCCCGGCGCTGACGGTGTGCGGGCCGGCGTCCAGGCCGAGCACGGGCGCGGCGCGGCCGCGCAGCGAGACCCGGACCGCGGGACGGCCGCCCTGGGGGGAGGCCGCGGCCGGGTCGTGCTGCCGGAGCCAGCCGGCCTCGACCAGGTCGTCCACCGCCTGACCCACGGTCGGGCGGGTGAGGCCGGTCAGCCGGACCAGCTGGGCGAGCCGCACCGGCTCGGGGGCGCACTCGCGCACCGCGCGCAGCACGGCGGCGGTGTTGAGGCGGCGCAGTACCGGGGTGCCGACCGTGCGTTCCTCGTCCATCGCCCCCTCCGGAAGATCGCGCGGCCCTCTTGACCGGACGATCTTCCGCACCGATTATGAACCTCGTCCTGGTTTTGCAAGGAGTTTAACAAACCCCGCGTGCGGTGGAGGTTCCGCCATGGTGTCGAGCCCACGACCGGAAAGACGACGGACAAGACCACAGGGAAGGCGGCGGGGGATCGGGAGCCGGCCCCGGGCGCTCGCCATCGCGGCGGCCGCGGCGCTCCTCGTGCCGCTGACCGCGGTGATGCCGCCGGCGTCCGCACGGACGGCCCCCGGAACCGCGCCGGTCACGGCCCGGCAGACCGGGCCGGCCGCGCAGGCACTGGAGCGCATCCTCGGCAAGCGCAAGGCCGCCCAGGTCACACTCCAGACCATCGACAAGGGCACCGGCGCCGACCGGTTCCGCATCTCCGCCTCCGGCGGGCACCTGGTGATCGCAGGCACGTCCCCGGCAGTCCAGCTCACCGGGTTCGGCTGGTACCTGCGCAAGGTCGCGCACGCCGACTACGCGATCGGCGGGTCGCAGCTGGACCTGCCCGCCCGGCTGCCGCTGCCGGCCGCGCCGATCGAGGAGGACGCCTCGGTCGCGCACCGCTTCGCGCTCAACGACACCAACGAGGGGTACGCGGGCGCGTACCTGAGCTGGGACGAATGGCAGCGCCGCATCGACGCGCTCGCGCTGCACGGCGTCAACGAGGTGCTGGTGTACGAGGGGCAGGAGGCGGTCTACCAGCGCGCCTTCCAGCAGTTCGGCTACAGCGCCGAGGACATGCGCAAATGGATCCCGCAGCCGGCCCACCAGGCGTGGTGGCTGCTGCAGAACATGTGCTGCACCGGCTCGCCGATCTCCCAGCAGCTGATCGACCGCCGCGCGGCGCTCGCCCGGCGCATCGTCGACCGGCTCCGCGAACTCGGCATCACGCCCGTCCTGCCCGGCTACTACGGCACGGTCCCGACCGACTTCGAGACCCGCAACGCTGGGGCCAACACCGTCCCGCAGGGGACGTGGAACGGTCTAGAACGTCCTGACTGGCTCGACCCGACCGGACCGGAGTTCGGCAAGGTCGCGGCGGCGTTCTACACGGCGCAGACCCAGCTTTACGGCACGTCCACCATGTACAAGATGGACCTGCTGCACGAGGGCGGCCGGGCCGGATCGGTGCCGGTGGGGCCGGCGTCCAAGGCCGTCCAGGACGCGCTCGAAACCGCCCACCCCGGCGCGATCTGGACGATCCTCGGCTGGCAGAGCAACCCCCGCAAGGAGACCCTGGAGGCCGTCGACCGGTCGCGGATGTTCATCGTGGACGGCATCACCGAGCAGCCGAGTGTCACCGACCGCGAGAAGGACTTCCTCGGCACCCAGTACGCCTTCGGCACGATCTGGAACTTCGGCGGCCACCAGAACTTCGGCGCCGGGCTCACCGTGTGGAACGAGAAGTTCCACGCCATGCGCACCAAGCAGGGCAGCGCGCTGAACGGCATCGCGCTGATGCCCGAGGCGATCGACAACAACCCGGCCGCGCTGGCGTTCTTCACCGACATGCCCTGGGAGGACGGGCCGGTCGACATGGACGCCTGGTACGCCGGGTACGCCGCCGCCCGCTACGGCGCCGCCGACCCGCACGCCCTGGCCGCGTGGAAGATCATCGGCCGCACCGCCTACGCGTGGCCGGAGGGCAAGGACACCCGGCACGTCACCGCCCTGTTCGACGACCAGCCGAGCCTGACCGACACCGGGACGCCGCTGCAGTACGACCCGGCCGAGTTCGAGCAGGCGCTGCGCGAACTGCTCCAGGTCGACCCGCGGCTCCGGCGCTCCGACGCCTACCGCTACGACCTCGTCGACGTCGCCCGCCAGGTGCTCGCCAACCGCAGCAGGACGCTGCTGCCGAAGATCCGCACCGCCTACCAGGACGGCGACAGGGCCGCGTTCGAGCAGCTCACCGATCGCTGGACGGCCGAGATCGGGCTCATGGACGACGTCCTCGGCACCGACCCGAACTTCCTGCTCGGCACCTGGCAGCGCGAGGCCGCCGGGCAGGCCGCGAACCGCACGGAGGCCGCGGCGCTCGACTACGACCTCAAGTCGCTGGTCACGCTGTGGCAGACCGAGAGCCCCGGCCTGCAGGACTACGCGCGCCGCGAGTTCAACGGGCTGGTCGGCGGCTACTACGGCAAGCGCTGGACGATGTTCTTCGACGAGCTGAAGAGCGCGATGAAGACGGGCGCCGAACCGAAGCAGATCGACTGGCGCGCCGTCGCCGAGAGCTGGGCGCACGCCGGGACCCGCTACGCCGACCGGCCGCACGGCGACGCCTACCGGCTGGCGGCGCGGGTGGCCGAGGAACCGGCCGGCGCGCTGGCCCTCACCTCCGACCGGAAGGGCGTCGCCCCGGACGGCACCGTCCGCGTCACCGCGACCTTCACCAACGAATCGACGCTGAGCACCGCTCGGGGTGTGCGTTTCGCGCTGACCGCGCCGCGCGGCTACAGCGTCCGTCCGGCAACCGGTGCCACCGGACGCGGCACCGACGTCGACCCCGCCGGCACCGCGACCGCGACCTGGACGGTGACCGCACCCGCCGGAGCCCGGCCCGGCGATCTCGCCGGCCTCGACGGAACCGTCTCCTGGCGCACCGGCAAGGGCGAATCCGAGCAGGCGAGCGCGCACTCCCCGCTGATGGTCGGCGGGGGCACCATCGGAGCGCCCTACAAGACCGCCGCGTCCACGACGGCCGAGTTCGCGCGCCAGGGCGACGCGGTCGGCATCGCCGCCGGCGGCGAGGACCTATGGGGCGACACCAACGAGCTCGCCACCGTCTACACCGACGGCGGGCTCACCTCGGGGCACGCGGTGTCCACGAAGGTCACCGAGCTGGACGGCGCGTCCCCCTGGTCCCGTGCCGGGCTCGTCGCCGCCAACGATCTGGCCAAGGGCGGGACCGGCGGGTACGCCAACATCGCCGTCACCCCCGACCACGGCTGCGTCTTCTCCTACGACTCCGACGGCGACGGACGGCTCGACCAGGTCAGCGAGGTCGGCGGGTTCACCGCCGGCGACGTCCGCGTCCGGCTCCGCAGGGACGGCGACCGCATGAGCGGCTCGTGCAGCTCCGACGGCGAGAACTGGAACGTGGTCGGGTCCGGCACGGTCCCCGGCGCGTCGGACGCCCAGGACGTCGGCATGTTCGTCAGCGCGGTCAACC
Source organism: Actinomadura napierensis (assembly GCF_039529375.1). Taxonomy (NCBI): domain Bacteria; kingdom Bacillati; phylum Actinomycetota; class Actinomycetes; order Streptosporangiales; family Thermomonosporaceae; genus Actinomadura; species Actinomadura napierensis. Next base: position 10,009 of record NZ_BAAAMR010000175.1, on the reverse strand, counting down.
GGCACACCGGGCAGGAGGCGATCGCCCTCTTCGGCGGCGGCATCACCGCCTCGCCCGGCACCTCGCGCGACGGCTCCGGCGACACCCTGCAGAGCCTGCGCAAGCCGGTGACGGCGCTGTCGTCGGAGTCCGGACGGCCGCCGGAGGCGGCCAACGACGGCAGCCGCGCCAACTCGCCCTACTGGGGCGGCCAGATGACGTACGGCGAGAACTGGTGGCGGGTCGACCTCGGCGCCGTCAACGACGTGTCCCGCGTCAACGTCCGCAACTACGTCGACGGCACCCGCTACTACACCTACCGCCTGGAGGGCAGCCTCGACGGCACGCACTGGTTCACCCTCGGCGGCCGCAACGGGCCGCGTCCCGCCGCCGACGCGGGCGACACCATGAACACCGAGGCCAAGGCCCGCTACATCCGCGTCGTCGGCCTCGGCAACACCGCCAACTTCACCTTCCACCTCACCGAAGTCAGCGTCTACGGCACCCCCGCGACCTGACGGACCCCACGGAGGCCCGCGGCGTTCCCCGCTGCGGGCCTGCCGCGCGTCCGGCCCGTCCGCAAGAGGCTGCTCGTCGGCCTCGACGTCACCGGCCCCGCGCGCCGATCGCGGCCGCCAGCGCGAACCCGCCCACCCCGAGCAGGGCCCACGTCGCGCCCGCCGAGCCGAGGTCGAACAGCCGGCCGACCAGCAGGTCGCCGGCGAAGGCGAACATGCCGGCGGCGCACTGGAGGACGCCGTAGTACGAGCCGAACCGCCCAGGCGGCGCGTGGCGGACGGTGCGCTGGAACACCGCCGGCTGGATCAGCCCGTTCGCCACGCCGTTGAGGACGCCCGCGACCATCAGCGGACCCGTCGCCGTCCCGTCCAGCGGCGCCAGCACGAAGAACGCCGCCGCCGCGCACAGCAGGCCGAGGCGCAGCACCCAGGGCCGCTCACCGCGGTGGCCGGCGGCGACGAAGGGCTGGGCGGACGCGGCGACCGCGGCCAGCACGCAGAAGCAGAGGGTCGCCGCGCCGGGCGCGAAGCCGAGCAGCGGGACGGCGGTCATGATGTGGTCGGCGAGCAGGGTCGTGGGCGCGGTCACCAGCGCGAACATCAGGAACGTGCGGTCGCCGAGCACCGTCCGCACGCCGGCGGCGAGGTCGCGGAACCCGCCGGAGACCGGGTTCGTGCCGTCCCCGGGCAGGCGCAGGAACAGCAGCCCGGCGACCGCCCACAGTGCGGCGGCCGTGCCCGTGACCAGCGGGAACCCGGGCCCCACGTGGAGGAGGGCGAGCCCGGCGGGCGGACCCGCGACCGTCGCGATGTGCTGGGCCGCGACATAGGCGGCGAACCCGCCGGACCGGCGGGCGGCATCGACACCGGCGAGCAGGCATTGGGCCGCCGGGTTGTAGAGGGCACCGCCCGCGGCCAGGACGACGGCCGCGCACAGCAGCGAGCCCACGCCGTCGACCGTCCCGACCAGCGCGAAGCCCAGCGCGCGCAGCGCGCACGCGATCGCCCCGGTGCGGTGCGGGCCGATCAGGTCGGTGACCGCGCCGACCGGCAGCAGCAGCGCGTACTGCAGCCCGACCCGCACGCCGAGGATCAGCCCGATCGTGCCCGCCATCAGCCCCAGGTCGTGCCGCAGGTGCGCGACCAGATGCGCCATCACGGCGAAGAAGCCCAGGCTGCAGGTGAGCTGGATCGCGACCACCGTCCCGACCACCCGCCGGCCGGACGGATCCATCGCGGGGCGGGCGGAGGCGGGCGGGGCGTCGATCACAGCAGAGAGAACACCAGAAAGGCGTCAACGACCCAAACCAGAAGCGTTGACCACAGAAGATATTACTTCTGATATCGATGAGTGACCTATAGGGATCTTGGACATGGTCCGAGCCGCTGTGCTGTCATGGCCGCCATGTCCCCCGAGCCTTCCGGCCCGTCCCGCCGTGCTCTGCTGCTCGCCGCGGCCGCCCTGCCGCTGGCGGGCTGCGGCGCGGACGACCATCCGGCCGCCGAGCCGTCCCCGACGCCGAGCCGGCGCGCGTCAGCCGCCACGGACGCCGCGCGGTTCGCCGAGCTCGAACGCAAGTACGGGGCCCGCCTGGGCGTGTACGCCGTCGCGACCGCGACCGGCGCCACGGTGGCCTACCGCGCGGACGAGCGCTTCGCGTTCTGCTCCACCTTCAAAGCGCTCGCCGCGGCGGCCGTCCTGCACGGAAATCCGCTCGGTCACCTGGAGAAGCGCGTCACTTATGGCAGGGCCGACGTCAACTCCATCTCGCCGATCGCCAAGGACCATGTCGCGGACGGCATGACCATCAGGGAGCTGTGTGACGCGGCCATCCGTTTCAGCGACGGCACGGCCGGCAACCTGCTGATGCGCGACGCCGGTGGCCCGGCGCGGCTGACCGCCTACCTGCGCGGGCTCGGCGACACCGTCAGCCGCATGGACGACTACGAGCCCGCGCTGAACAAGGTCGGCCCCCGCGACCCCCGGGACACCACCACGCCCCGGGCGATCGCCGCCGACTACCGCGGCCTGGTGCTCGGGGACGCGCTGCCCGCCGACAAGCGCGCCCTGCTCGAGAACTGGCTCCGCCGCAGCATGACGGGCGCCACCCGCATCCGCGCCGGGCTTCCCAAGGGATGGGCGGTGGCCGACAAGACCGGCAACGGCAACTGGGGCCGGGTCAACGACGTCGCCATCGTGTGGCCGCCTCACACGGGCCCGCTGGTGCTGGCCGTCCTGACCGACCGGCCCGGATTCCGGACCTCCTACAAGGACGCGCTGATCGCCGAGGCCACGACCCGCATCGTCCCCGTCCTCACCTGACCGCCTCGGCGACATCGCCCGCGGACGTCATGGTAAGCATTTGCTTACTCGTCGTCTCCGACTTCGCCTTGACATCTTGTATAGGCGCCAGTCGAATCGTACGGTCGGTGCGTGACCCACCGCGCACCGCTTCGGAACGGGGCGCGCGGGCCGCCGGCGCCGCGCCACGTCGCGGACGGTGCACCGGCGGCGGCGCCAGGCCCTCAGCGACCGCGCAGCTCCCACCCTCACCGCCCGGAACCTCGTCGCGCGACGCCGTCACCATGCCGCCGCACCACCGAGGCCGCCCGGCCCCGGCCCTGCCGGCGCGTACCCGCCAAATGGTGAACACGAACCCCGCGAAGGAGTGGGTGATGACGACCACGAAACCCTGGTCCGAACTGTTCGGCGCGCACGACCGCCTCGAGGTCGACCCGGCGCTCGGCGAACTGCGCAAGCGGCCCCTGTGCCGGATCCGGCTGCCCTATGGCGAGCCCGCCTGGCTGGCCACCCGCTACGAGGACGTCAAGGTCGTCCTCGGCGATCCGCGGTTCAGCCGCGCCGCCGCCACCGGACGCGACGAGCCCCGCGCCCGCCTCCACGTGGGTTCGCCCGGTTCGCTGCTGCGCCAGGACCCGCCGGAGCACAGCCGGCTGCGCCGGCTGGTGGCCAAGGCGTTCACCGCTCGGCGCGTCGAGCGGCTGCGCCCCCGGACGCAGGAGATCGCCGACGGCCTCGCCGCCCGGATGCTGGCGCAGGGGCCGCCCGCCGACCTCGTCGAGGACTTCGCCCTGCCGCTGCCGATCACCGTCATCTGCGAACTGCTCGGCGTCCCGGTCGGGGACCGGGACGACTTCCGGCTGTGGTCGGACGCCTTCCTGTCCACCACCCGGTTCACCGCCGAGGAGGTCGCCGAGTACACGGGGCGGATGCGGGAGTACATGGCGGCCCTGGTCGCCGAGCACCGCGCGTCGCCGCGGGACGACCTGATCGGCGCGCTCATCGAGGCGCGCGACCGGCAGGACCGGCTGTCGGAGGAGGAGCTGCTCGCGATGGCGGAAGGGATCCTGGTCGCCGGGCACGAGACGACGGCCTCGCAGATCCCGAACTTCGCCTATGTGCTGCTGACCCGGCCCGGGCAACTCGCGGCCCTGCGCGCCGACCCGGGTTTGATCCCGCAGACGGTGGAGGAGCTGATGCGCTACGTCCCGCTGGGCGGCGCCGCCGGGAGCGCGCGCTACGCGCTCGAGGACGTCGAGCTGGGCGGGGTGATGGTGCGGGCCGGAGAACCCGTGGTGGTCGCCCTGCAAGCGGCGAACCGGGACGAGACCGTCTACTCCGACCCCGACGCCTTCGACCCGCGGCGCGACGAGGCATCCCATATCGGTTTCGGGCACGGCCCGCACCACTGCCTCGGTGCCCAGCTGGCGCGCATGGAGCTTCAGGTGGCGCTGGGCACGCTGCTGCGGTGGTTCCCCGGGCTGCGGTTCGCGGGGCCGGAACAGGACATCGTCTGGAAGGCCGGAACGGCGACCCGGGCGCCCGAGCGGATGCCGATCGCCTGGGACCGCACCTCCGGAAGGGCGGACGCATGACCTGGCTCGTCGAGGTGGACGGACGGACCTGCATCGGCTCCGGCATCTGCGCCGGGACGGCCCCCGATCACTTCGCCGTCGTCGACGGCACCTCCCGTCCCGCCGAGGCGGAGACCGGACCGGCCGGCCGGGTGCTCGACGCCGCCGAGTCGTGCCCTGTCGAGGCGATCACCGTCCGGGCCAAGGAGACGGGGGAAGTGCTGGCTCCCCTGGACTGACGCACCGGGGCTCAGGGCAACGTCTCGGAAGCTCTACCTTCACCGGATATTGGCTTGTCCGCCGGAGCGGAATCATGCGCGGAGGTTCCCGACATCCGGAGGGCCCGAGTGCAGGACGGACGCAGCGCCGACGTCGTGGTCGTCGGCGCGGGATTCGCCGGGCTCGCGGCGGCTCACGACCTGGCCGCCGCGGGCGCCCGCGTGGCGCTGGCCGAAGCCCGCGACCGGGTCGGCGGCCGGGTGCTCACGCGCCTGCTGCCCGACGGGACGCAGCTGGATCTCGGCGGCCAGTGGGTCGGGCCGACCCAACACGAGATGCGGGAGCTGATCGCCCGGTACGGGGTGCGGACCTATCCCACGCCGGAGCGCGGGCGGGCGGTCGTGGACTACGAGGGGGCCCTGCTCGACGCGCTGCCACCGCAGGTCATGGCCTTGCTCGGCGAGCTCGACCGGCTCAGCCGGGAGATCCCCGCGGACGAGCCGTGGACGCATCCGCAGGCCCGGTCCTGGGACGGGCGGACGCTGGCCTCCTGGCTGGCCGGCCGCACCGGCGATCCGGCCGTCGCGCGGGCCGTCGCGCGGCAGACCGCCGGGGCGCTGCTGTCGCTCGACGCGGCCGACGCCTCGCTGCTGGAGACGCTGTTCTACCTGGTCGGCGGGGACGGGATGGACGTCCTGGTCGGATTCGCGGGCGGCGCGCAGTCCCACCGCCTCGTCGGCGGGCCGCAGGAACTCGCGGTGCGCATGGCCGCCGCGCTGCCCGCGGGCACGATCCTCCACAACTGTCCGGTCCGGCGCGTCGAGCACGGTGCCGGGGGAGCGGTCGTGTTCGCCGGCGGCGTGCGGCTGGAGGCGGCTCACGTCGTCATCGCGATCCCGCCGGCCCTGGCCGGACGCATCGAATACGATCCGCCCCTCCCCGTCCAGCGCGACGGCCTCACCCAGCGGATGGCCGCCGGATACGCGCTGAAGACCCACGCGGTGTACCGGGAGCCGTTCTGGAGGGCACGCGGCCTGTCGGGGATCAGTTTCAGCAGCCACGGGCCGCTCACCGAGACCGTCGACAACACCCCGCCCGGCGGGCCGAGCGCGGTCCTGACCTCCTTCGCCTACGGAGCGGACGCGCATCGGCTGCGCTCGTGCACCGCTCGGGAGCGCCGCCGCGCCGTCCTGGACCGGCTGGCCGGACTCTTCGGCGCCGAGGCGCGCGATCCGGCGGCGTTCGTGGAGTTCGACTGGTGCGCCGAGCCGTGGACGCGCGGATGCTTCTCGGGCCACCTCGCCCCTGGCGCCTGGACCGGCTTCGGCCCGGCCCTCCGCGCGCCCGTCGGCGTCCTGCACTGGGCCGGCACCGAGACCGCTACTCGATGGAACGGCTACTTCGACGGGGCCGTGCAGTCCGGACGCCGCGCCGCGGCCGAGATCCTCGCCGGTGCGGAGCCGGGTGTCGAAGATCACAAGGGATCTCCTGTCCGATCGGTCAGACCCTGACCGATCGGACAGTTACGGTGGCGTCCATGGCGCGCACCTCGCCCGCGCTGCGCGGGCAGATCCTGGAGTCGGCGCTGCGGGCCTTCGCCCGGCACGGCTTCCGCGGGACGTCGCTGCAGCACATCGCGTCCGACGCCGGCTGCTCCAAGGCGTCGCTGCTGTACCACTTCAGCAACAAGGAGGCGATCCTCGCCGAGCTGCTGGTGCCCGTGGAGCGCGAGGCGATCGCGCTGGACGCCCGGCTGGCCGGCCTGGAGGGCGAGGACGCCGCGGTGGCCGCGGTCGGCGGCTTCGCCGACCTCACGGTGCGGTTCCGCCGCGAGATGAAGGTGCTGCTGGAGACGCTGCCGGAGCGGACCGCCCTCGACGACCCGGCGCTCGACGGCCTCGGGGAGCGGATCGTGGACGCGATGGCCGGGCGCTCGCCCGACCCGGCGAACCGGGTGGCCGCGTGGATGGCCCTCGGCGGCATGTTCGTGACCGGCGCCGCCGACCTGGCGGTGGACGACGAGGTGCTGCGCGACGCGATGGCCCGCACCGCCCTGCGTGCGTTGGGCCGCGCCTCGGGGGAAGACCGGGACCCGTGAGCCCGCTCCGGACGCGATGGCACGCCGGGGCCGGAGCCCGGATCGACGACATGAGGAAAGGAATCGACTGTGTTCGCTCGCATCGGACGCGTCGTCGTGCATCACCCGTGGCGGGTGATCGCGGTGTGGCTGGTGGCCGCGGTGGCCGTGGTCGCGCTGGCGCCGAAACTCACCGCCACCACCGACGAGGCGTCGTTCCTGCCGAGCCACTATGAGTCCATCCAGGCGCTGGACGTGCAGCAGAAGGCGTTCCCGCAGGCCGCCACGCCGGCGGCGATCATCGTGCTGGAACGGCGGGACGGGGCGCCGCTGACCGCGGCCGACTCGCGCACGGTGGCGTCGGTCGGGCAGGCGCTGGCGGGCGAGCGCATCGAGAACGTCACCGCCGTGCAGACCGCCCCGGCCACCGGGAACAAGAAGATCCAGATCATCTCGGTGCAGATGCCGAAACCGGAGGGCACGCAGGGCAAGAACCAGACCGACGCGGTCAAGGCGCTGCGCTCGGCCCTGCCGGACCGCCTGCACGGCACCGACCTGAAGGGCGGGATCACCGGTACCGCCGCGCAGAACCTGGACGGCCAGGAGGCCGGGTCGAAGGCCGAGGCGATCACCGGCGCCGCCACCATCGGGCTGATCCTCGTCCTGCTGCTCGTGATCTTCCGCAGCCCGATCATCGCGCTGCTCCCGGTGATCACCATCGGCGCGGTGTCGCAGATCGCGACCGGGCTGATCGGCTGGGCCAACGACGCCTTCGACCTCAAGACCGACAGCTCGGTCAGCTCCATGCTCATCGTGGTGCTGTTCGGCGTCGGCACCGACTACATCCTGTTCCTGATGTTCCGGTACCGGGAGCGGCTGCGCGCGGGGGAGGACTCCAAGACCGCGATGGTGTCGGCGATCACCCGGGTCGGCGAGGCGATCTCCTCGGCCGCCGGCGCCGTGATCATCGCCTTCCTGGCGCTGCTGCTGTCGACGCTGGCGCTGTTCCGCTCGCTGGGGCCGGCGCTGGCGATCGCGGTGGCGACGACGCTGCTGGCGGGGCTGACGCTGATCCCGGCGGTGGTGTCGCTGCTCGGCACGAAGGTGTTCTGGCCGTCCAAGGCCTGGCGGCACGAGCCGAAGGGCGCGCGGTTCGCGGCGATCGGCGCGTCGATGGGCCGCCATCCCGGCCGGTTCGCCGCGGTGTCCGGCCTGCTGCTGGTGATCCTGGCGACCTTCTCGCTCGGCTTCCACTCCAACTTCGACCTGTCCGGCGGCTCCATCCCGAAGAGCGCCGAGTCCACGGTGTGGCAGAAGGAGCTGCTCAAGGGCCTGCCCGCGGGCGCGACCGAACCGTCCGACGTCTACCTGCGGTCCAAGGCCGGCACCCCGCTCGCCCAGGCGGACCTCGCCGCCTACAAGGCGAAGCTGGCCGGGGTGGACGGCGTCGGCAACGTCGCCGACCCGGTGCTGTCCAAGGACCGGACCGTCGCCGACTTCCGCGTCACGCTCGCGGAGAAGCCGGAATCGTCGGCGGCCATCAAGACGGTGAAGGGCCCGCTGCGCGACACCGCGCACGACGCCGCGCCGCCCGGCACGAGCGCCGTGGTCGGCGGCATCACCTCGGTGTTCGTCGACATCCAGGCCGCGGTCGACCACGACTACACCGTGGTGTTCCCGGTCGCCGCCGTCCTGATCATGGTGATCCTCGGGCTGCTGCTGCGCAGCGTGGTCGCCCCGTGGTACCTGATGGCCTCGGTGGGCCTGGGGTTCGCCGCGACCCTCGGCGCCAGCGTGCTGATCTTCCAGCAGCTGCGGGGCGAGCCCGGCCTGATCTTCATGCTGCCGGTGATCATGTACCTGTTCGTCGTCGCGCTCGGCACCGACTACAACATCCTCATGATCGCCCGGCTGCGCGAGGAGGCCAGGGAAGGGCGCAGCCCGCGCGAGGCGGCCGCGCTGTCGGTCCGGTACGCGGGCCCGACCGTCGCGGCGGCGGGGGTCATCCTCGCCGGCACCTTCGCCTCGCTGATGCTGGCCGGGGGCTCCACCCTCCTGCAGATGGGCTTCGCCATCTCGGCGGGCATCGCGATCGCGGCGTTCGTCATGGCGCTGTTCTTCACCCCGGCGGTCACCGCGCTCATCGGCCACGCGGCCTGGTGGCCGGGCCACGCCGACGCGCCCAGCCGCGGCCCGGAGAGCGAGGCCGCCGGCGCGGGCGAACCCACGGCGCAGACCACGCGCCGCTCCTGACCAGCGACGGCGCAACGTGCCATGTGAGCGAGAACGCCCGGAGGGCCCGGCCAGGCCGCAGAGTCTTATAGACAGCAGTATCTTTTTGGTAGACTGTGCCCTCGGACGACGTCGTGCGGTGGGGGATTCCAGTGCGGCCGCTTCAGGCTGGGGACGCGCCGGGCATCGGCCCGTACCGGCTGCTCGCGCGGCTGGGCGCCGGCGGCATGGGGACGGTGTTCCTCGCCGCCTCGCCCGGCGGCCGGCTCGTGGCGCTCAAGGTCGTGCGGGCCGATCTCGCCGATGACGAACGGTTCCGCGAAAGGTTCCGGCGGGAGATCGCCGCCGCCCGCCGGGTCAGCGGCCTCTACACCGCGCCGGTGCTGGACGGCGACGCCGACGCCCCGCACCCCTGGCTCGCCGTCGCCTACGTGCCGGCCCCCACGCTGGGCGAGGCGGTCGCCGCGATCGGCCCGCTCCCGGAGGCCCCGCTGCGCGCGCTGGGCGCCGGGCTGGCCGAGGCGCTGCTGGCCGTGCACGCGGCGGGCCTGGTCCACCGCGACCTCAAACCGGGCAACATCCTGCTGGCCGGCGACGGCCCGAAGGTCATCGACTTCGGCATCACCAAGGCCGTCGACGCCTCGCAGCTCACCGGCACCGACGGCGTGCTCGGGACCCCGGCGTACATGTCGCCCGAGCAGATCACCGCGAGCAGGGACGCCGGCCCCGCGTCCGACGTGTTCTCGCTCGCGGCCGTGCTGGCGTACGCGGCCACCGGCACCGGACCGTTCAGCGCCGGAGACCCCGCGTCCCTGTTCTACCGGGTGCTGTACGAGGAGCCGCGGCTGGACGGAGTGCCCGGACCGCTGCGCGGGCTGCTCGCCGCCTGCCTGGACAAGGAACCGGGCGGGCGTCCGGGGCCGCAGGCGGTGCTGGACGCGCTCCTCCCCGCCGATCCGGCGGCGCTGATCTCCCCCGCGCTCCGCCGGGAGGTGGCGGAGCGGGAGGCGGAGGCCGCCGCGGTGGCGGCAGCGCCCGTCGCGCCGCCTCCGCCGCAGGCCGACGACGGCGGCGCCCATCCCGGCCGGCGCCGCGTCCTGCGCCTGGC
>NZ_BAAAMR010000174.1:0-13694 GCF_039529375.1 Actinomadura napierensis | reverse complement strand
GCGCGGCCCGCGCCCGGGCGGCGGCTCCGGCCGTCCGCCGCGTCCGCCGCGTCCCCCGCGCAGGCCGCGCGTCCCCTTCCACCGCCGCGACCCGATGAAGCGGCTGAACGCCGGGCTGCTCGTGGTGGCGTTCGTGCTGTCGCTGTTCGCGGGGCGCCTCGTCCAGCTGCAGACGATCGAGTCGGGCAAGTACAGCGCGCAGGCGATGGAGCAGCGGCTGAAGAAGCTGACGCTGCCCGCGGTGCGCGGCGCCATCACCGACGCGCAGGGCAACGCGCTCGCCATGACGGTGGAGGCCCGCGCGATCACCGCCGACCCGTACGTCATCAAGCCGGACAAGCGGCAGGCGATCGTCAACGCCCTCGCCCCGACGCTCGGCCTGAACCCGTCCTCGGTGTTGAAGGCGATCAGCAAGAAGGGCACCCAGTTCGTCTACCTGGCGCACGGCGTCACCCCCGAGCAGGCCCGCCTCATCACCTCGTGGAACTTCCAGGGCATCGGGACTTTGCCGGAATATCGCCGGGAGTATCCCAACGGTTCGCTGGCCGCGAGCGTCATAGGTTTCGTGAACGGTGCGGGACAGGGCGCGGCCGGGCTGGAGAGCACGCAGGACGGCGTGCTGTCCGGGCACGACGGCTGGCAGCGCGTGGAGATCAGCCTCGAGGGGCAGCACATCCCCATGGGCGAGGACCAGAAGAAGCCGCCGGTGCCCGGCCGCGGCGTCCGGCTCACCCTCCAGCAGGACCTGCAGTTCAAGGCGCAGGAGGCGATCGAGAAGCAGGTCAAGGCGACCGGCGCGCGCGGCGGCACCGCCATCGTGATGGACCCGCGCACCGGGCGGCTGCTGGCGATGGCGTCGGCGCCCGGCTACGACCCCAACCACGTGACGAAGGGCGACCGGGACCTGTGGGGAAGCCCGGTGGTGCAGGACGCCTACGAGCCGGGAAGCACCGGCAAGGTCGTCACCGCCGCGGCCGTCATGGAGCACGGCGGCGTCACCCCGCAGACCCCCTTCACCGTCCCGGACAAGATCCGCAAGTACGACGTGGAGTTCCACGACTCCGAGCCGCACGCCGTGCAGCACCTGACGTTCGCCGGGGTGCTGGCCAAGTCCAGCAACGTCGGCACCATCCTGGCCAGCCAGACCATCAGCGAGGAGCAGCTCTACCAGACGCTGCGGGACTTCGGGTTCGGGCAGAAGACCGGCCTGCCGCTGCCGGGGGAGACGGCGGGGCTGCTCAACCCGCCGTCGAAGTGGTCGGGCACCGACCGGTACCCGATCGCGTTCGGGCAGACCGTGTCGGTCAACGCGGTGCAGATGGCGAGCGTCTACGCGACCATCGCCAACGGCGGCGTCCGCGTCGCCCCGACCCTGGTGGAGGGGACCGTCGGGCCGAACGACAAGTTCACCGCCGCGCCCGCGCCGCAGCGCAAGCAGGTGATCAGCCAGGGCACCGCCCGGCAGATCAGCGACATGCTGGAGGGCGTCATCACCGCCGCGGGCACCGCGCCGAAGGCGCAGATCAAGGGCTACCGGGTGGCGGGCAAGACCGGCACCGCGCAGCGCTTCGACGCCGGTTGCAGCTGCTACAAGGGCTACACGGCGTCGTTCGCCGGGTTCGCGCCCGCCGACGACCCGCGTCTGGTCGTCCAGGTCGTCCTGCAGGACCCCAAGCGGGGCAGCCACTATGGTGGCGACGTCGCCGCGCCCGTGTTCCGCGACGTGATGAGCTTCGCGCTGCAGTCCGAGAAGATCCCGCCGACGGGGAGCGAACCGCCGATCACCAAGATCTACGCCCGAGACTGACCGCAGCGAGTACCCTCACTCGCCGTGAGTCCACCATCCGTTTCCCAGCGTTCCCGTCCCACCGGCACCGAAAGAACCGCCATGCGCCCGACCACCACACAGGCCCGTCCGCTGGACGGGCTCGCGGCGACTCTCGGGATCGGGCGGGACGGCGCGCGCAGGGGCGGCACCGGGTTCGAGGGCACGGGATTCGAGGGCACCGGGTTCGCGGGCGTCCGGGTCACCGGCATCACGCACGACTCGCGGGCGGTGCGGCCCGGCGACGTGTACGCGGCGCTGCCCGGCACCCGCACGCACGGCGCCGAGTTCTCCGCGCAGGCCGCCGCGTCGGGCGCGGCCGCGATCCTCACCGACCCCGCCGGCCGCGACCGCGCCGCCGCGACCGGCCTGCCGGTGCTGGTGGTCGCCGACGTCCGGGCGCGGCTCGGCGACGCGGCCGCCTGGGTGTACGGGGAGCCGGGGCGCGACCTCACGCTCATCGGCATCACCGGCACCAGCGGCAAGAGCACCACGGCGTTCCTGGTGGAGGCGGGGCTGCACGAGGCCGGCGTCACGACCGGCCTGGTCGGCGGCGTGGAGATCCGGGTCGCCGACGAGCGGGTGCCGAGCGCGCTGACCACGCCGGAGGCCACCGACCTGCACGCGCTGCTGGCGATGATGCGCGAGCGCGGCGTCGGCGCCGCCGCGATGGAGGTGTCCAGCCACGCGCTGGTGCAGGGCCGGGTCGGCGGCGCCCACTACGAGGTCGCCGTCTTCACGAACCTGTCCCAGGACCACCTGGACTACCACCCGACCATGCAGGACTACTTCCTGGCGAAGGCGAGGCTGTTCACGCCGGAGTACGCGCGGGTCGGCGTGGTGAACCTCGACGACCACTACGGCCGCGAGCTGCTGGGGATCGCCACGATCCCGATGACGACGTTCTCGGCGTCCGGCGACCCGGCGGCGGACTGGCGGGCCGAGGACGTGCGGGTCGGCGCGGACGGCAGCGTGTTCCGCGTTGTCGGGCCGGGCGGCGTCGAGGCCGACGGCTCGGTGCGGCTCGCCGGGGGCTACAACGTGGCCAACGCGCTCGCCGCGATCGTCGCGCTGGTCGAGGCGGGGATCGGGCTGCCGGACGCGGTGCGCGGCGTCGCGTCGCTGGAGGGCGTCCCCGGGCGGCTGGAGCGCATCGACGAGGGGCAGGACTTCGTCGCGCTGGTCGACTACTCGCACAAGCCCGGCGCCGTGGAGGCGGTGCTGAACGCGCTGCGCCCGGTCACCGAGGGCGACCTCGCGGTGGTGCTCGGCTGCGGCGGCGACCGCGACCGCGGCAAGCGGCCGCTGATGGGCGAGGCGGCGGCGCGGCTGGCCGACATGGCGTATTTCACCAACGACAACCCGAGGTCCGAAGATCCGCTGGCGATCCTCGCCGCTATGGTCGAGGGCGGGCTCAAGGTGCCGCAGCGGCACCGGGCGCACATCGTCGTGGAGCCCGACCGCGCCGCCGCCATCGAACTGGCCGTCGGCCGGGCCCGCCGCGGCGACGTCCTCGTCGTCGCGGGCAAGGGGCACGAGCAGGGCCAGTACGCGGCCGGCGAGGTGCAGCCGTTCGACGACCGCGAGGTCGTCCGGGAGGCGCTGCGCCGTGCCGCGCTTCGGGAAGAGAAGTAGAGGGGACGGGACGCAGGCGTGATCCCACTTCCGCTGTCGGCGATCGCGGAGATCACCGGGGGCACCGTCGACGGGGCGCCCCCGGACGCCGTGGCCGGCGGCCCCGTGGTCGTCGACTCCCGGGCCGTGGTGCCCGGGGCGCTGTTCGCGGCGTTCAAGGGCGAGCGCGCGGACGGGCACGCGTTCGCCGCCGCCGCGCTGGAGGCCGGGGCCGCCGCGGTCCTGGCGCAGCGCCCGGTGGGCGGCCCGGCGGTGCTCGTCGACGACGTGCAGGAGGCGCTCGGCCGGCTGGCCCGCGGCGTGCTGGCGCGGCTGCCGGACACGACCGTCATCGCGGTGACCGGCTCGGCGGGCAAGACCTCCACCAAGGACCTGATCGCGCAGCTCGTCGGGCGCGCCGGGCCGACGGTGTGGCCGCCCGGCTCGTTCAACAACGAGATCGGGCTGCCGCTGACGGTGCTGCGCGCCGACGCGGCCACCCGGCACCTGGTGCTGGAGATGGGCGCCCGCGGCGTCGGCCACATCGCCTACCTCACCCGGATCGCGCGCCCGGACGTCGGCGTGGTGCTGAACGTCGGCACCGCGCACCTGGGCGAGTTCGGTGGCCGCGAGATGATCGCGAAGGCGAAGGGCGAGATGGTGGAGGCGCTGAGTCCGGGCGGCACCGCCGTGCTCAACGCCGACGACCCCCTGGTGAGCGCGATGGCGTCGCGCACGGCGGGCGAGGTGGTGACGTTCGGACGGTCGGAGGGCGCCGCCGTCCGCGCGGTGGACGAGGCGCTCGACGAGCAGGGCCGGGCCCGGTTCACGCTGGTGACGCCGGAGGGCTCGGCGCCGGTCGCGCTGCGGCTGTACGGGTCGCACGCGGTCGCGAACGCGCTGGCGGCCGCGGCGGCGGCGCGGGCGGCGGGCCTGCCGGTGGAGGAGATCGCGGCGGGACTGTCGGAGGCGGAGCCGGCCAGCCGGTGGCGGATGGAGGTCACCGAGCGGGCCGACGGGGTGACGGTGGTCAACGACGCCTACAACGCCAACCCCGACTCGACGCGGGCCGCGATCGACGTGCTCGCGCACATGGCCCGCGGCCGGCGCGCGTTCGCGGTACTGGGCGAGATGGCCGAACTGGGCGGTTCGTCCGCCGCGGAACATGCCAGGATCGGGCGGCATGCCGCGCGCAGCGGGCTGGACGGCCTCGTCGTCGTCGGCGCGAACGCGGCGGCGATAGGCGAGGGCGCCGCGCAGGTGGCGTCATGGACGGGAGAGTGCGTGCAGGTGGATGACGTCGGCGCGGCGGTGGCCGCGCTCAGCGAGCGGCTAGCGCCGCGGGACGTCGTGCTGGTGAAGGGCTCCCGGGTGACCGGCCTGGAACGGGTCGCCGAGGCGCTGCTGGCGCCGGACGGGCGGGCCGGTCGATGACCAACATCCTCATCGCGGCCGGGGTCGCGCTGGTCTTCGTCATGGTGGGCACCCCGGTGTGGATCCGGATCGTCAACCGGCTGGGCTACGGCCAGATGATCCGGGACGAGGGCCCCGAGGCCCACCTCACCAAGCGCGGCACCCCCACCATGGGCGGCACCGTCTTCATCGTCGGGTCGCTCGTCGGCTACGCGGTCGCGCACCTGTTCACCGGCGAGGCCCCGACGATCTCGGGCGTGCTGGTGCTGTTCCTGATGACCGGCCTCGGCTTCGTCGGCTTCGTCGACGACTTCATCAAGGTGTTCAAGCAGCGCAGCCTCGGCCTGCGCAGCGGCGCCAAGATGATCGGGATCATCCTGGTCGGGGTGGTCTTCGCGGTCGCCTCGCTCAACTTCCCCAACGGCTACGACATCACCCCCGCCGACCCCCACCTGTCCTTCCTGCGCGACTTCGGCCCCTCGATCGGCCCCTACCTGTTCGTCGTCTGGGCGCTGCTGCTGATCGCCGCGATGTCCAACGGCGTGAACCTGACCGACGGCCTGGACGGCCTGGCCGCCGGCCCGGCCGGCATGGTGCTGGCGGCCTACGTGGTCATCGGCAACTGGCAGCTGCGCAACTCCTGCGCCGCGGCCCTCGCCCCCAACTGCTACAACGTGCGCGACCCGCTGGACCTCGCGGTGGTGGCCGCGGCCGTGCTCGGCGGCGTGTTCGGCTTCCTGTGGTGGAACGCCCCGCCCGCGAAGATCTTCATGGGCGACACCGGCTCGCTGGCCCTCGGCGGCGTGCTGGTCGGGCTCGCGATCCTCACCCGCACCCAGTTCCTGCTGGCCATCCTGTGCGGCCTGATCGTGATGATCACCCTGTCGGTGATCATCCAGGTCGGCGGCTTCAAGATGACCAAGAAACGGGTGTTCAAGATGGCTCCGCTGCAGCACCACTTCGAGCTGTCCGGCTGGGCGGAGACCACCATCGTCGTCCGGTTCTGGCTGATGTCGGCGCTGTTCGTCGGGATCGGCATCGGCCTCTTCTACCTGGAATGGATGCCCAAGAAGTGACGACAGGTCCCTGGGACGGCCTCGCCGTCTGCGTCGCCGGGCTCGGCGTCTCCGGCCGGGCCGCGGCCCGCGCGCTGGCCGCGCGCGGCGCCCGCGTCACCATCGTGGACGCCCGCGACGGCGACGAGCAGCGGACGCACGCCGCCGAGCTGGAGGAGCGCGGTGTCGCGGTGCGGCTCGGCGACGGCGACGCGCTCCCGGACGGCACCGGCCTGGTCGTCACCTCGCCGGGATGGCGGCCGGACGCGCCGCTGCTCGCCGCGGCCGCCGCGGCCGGCATCGAGATCATCGGCGAGGTGGAACTGGCCTGGCGGCTGCGTCCCGAGGGCGCTGCGCCGTGGCTGGCCATCACGGGGACCGACGGCAAGACGACCGTCGTGCGGATGCTGGCCTGCATGCTGACGGCGGCCGGGCACAAGGCCCTCGCCGTCGGCAACGTCGGGACGCCGATCGTCGAGGCGGTGGCGGAGCCGTACGACGTGCTGGCGGTGGAGCTGTCGAGCTACCAGCTGCACTGGTCCGGCTCGGTGGCGCCGATGGCGGCGACCGTGCTGAACATCGCGCCCGACCACCTCGACTGGCACGGCTCCATGGACGCCTACGTCGGCGCCAAGGCGAAGATCTTCGCGCCGGGCACCGTCGCGGTCTACAACGCCGACGACGACACCTCCGCGGCCCTCGCCGAGCGCGCCGAGGGCGTCGAACGGCGCGCCGGGTTCACGCTGCGGATGCCGCGCCCCGGCGAGCTCGGCGTCGTCGAGGACCTGCTGGTCGACCGCGCGTTCACCGCCGACCCGGCATCCGAGGCCGCCGAACTGGCCGCGCTGGACGACGTCCGGCCGTTCGCGCCGCACAACGTCGCCAACGCGCTCGCGGCGGCGGGCCTCGCGCGGGCCTTCGGGGTGCCGCCCGAGGCCGTCCGGGAGGGGCTGCGCTCCTTCGTGCCCGACCCGCACCGCATCCAGCACGTCGCCGACGTCGCCGGCGTCGCCTACGTCAACGACTCCAAGGCCACCCAGCCGCACGCCGCCGCCGCGTCCCTGGCCGCCTACGAGTCCATCGTGTGGATCGCCGGCGGCCTCCTCAAGGGCCTGGACGTCGACGACCTGGTCCGCACCTGCGCCGGGCGGCTGCGCGGCGTGGTCCTGATGGGACGCGACCGGCACCGGATCGCCGAGGCACTCGCGCGACACGCCGCCGATGTCCCGGTCGTGGACGTCGCCGACACCGACACTGGGGCGATGGACCGCGTCGTCACCGCAGCAGCCGGGCTCGCCCGCCCCGGCGACACCGTGCTGCTCGCCCCCGTCGGGGCCTCGTTCGACATGTTCGCCAACTACCCCGCCCGCGGCGAGGCGTTCATCGCCTCGGTCGGGCGCCTCGCCGCCGCCGGAGACCCGCGGGCCTCATGACCGCCGTACCGGCCGAAGAGGAACGGACGCGCCGGGCGGGGCCGCGCGAGCAGGTGGCCGCCGCCGTCGGCCTGCTCGACCGCCCCCTCACCTCCTACTACCTGGTGCTGAGCTGCTCGGTGATGCTGCTGGCGCTCGGCCTGACCATGGTGCTGTCGGCGTCGTCGGTCAAGCAGCTGCAGGAGACCGGGTCCGCCTACACGCTGTTCCAGAAGCAGGCCGTGTGGATGGTGATCGGGCTGCCGCTGATGTGGCTGGCGTCCCGGCTGCCGGTCAAGACGTTCCGCGCGCTGGCCTACCCCCTGCTGCTGCTGTCGATCGTCGCGCTGGCGATGGTGCTGATCCCCGGCCTCGGCCGCAGCGCGGGCGGCGCGACCCGCTGGATCGACCTCGGGCCCGTCCAGATCCAGCCGTCCGAGCCCGCCAAGCTCGCGCTGGTGCTGTGGGGCGCCGACCTGCTGGCCCGCAAGGAGCGGCTCGGCCAGCTCACCGAGTGGCGCCCGCTGCTGGTGCCGCTGCTGCCGGGCGCCGGGGTGCTGGTGCTGCTGGTGATGCTCGGCAACGACCTCGGCACCACGCTGGTGCTGCTGACGATCTTCCTGGCGCTGCTGTGGGTGGTCGGCGCGCCCGGCCGGCTGTTCGTCGGGATCGCCGGGCTGGTCTGCCTGCTGGTGTCGATCCTGATCGTCGTCGAGCCGTACCGGATGCAGCGGCTCACCGGCTTCCTCGACCCGGCCGGCAACCGGCTGACCAGCAACTACCAGGGCATCCAGGGGCTGTTCGCGGTCGCCTCCGGCGGGCTGTTCGGCACCGGCCTGGGGGAGGGCCGCGCCAAGTGGGACTACCTGCCGCACGCCGAGACCGACTTCATCTTCGCGATCGTCGGGGAGGAGTTCGGCCTGGTCGGCACCCTCGTCGTGCTCGGGCTGTTCGGTCTGCTGGCCTACGCCGGGCTGCGCATCGCCCGCCGGGTCAAGGACCCCTTCACCCGGCTCGCCGCCGCCGGCGCGACCGCCTGGCTGGTGGTGCAGGCCATCGTCAACATCGGCGCCGTGATCGGGGTGCTGCCCATCACCGGCATCCCGCTGCCGCTGGTGTCCTACGGCGGGTCCGCGCTGATCCCGACGCTGATCGCGCTCGGCATGCTGCTGGCGTTCGCCAAACGCGAGCCCGGCGCGCGGCAGGCACTGTCCGCACGCGGCCCCGGACCGGTCGTGAGGGCTCTAAGCTGGCTTCGACCGGCACGGCGCTGAAATCCCCCCGCCGGGGTGCCGGCGACCCGGCGTCCGCGGCCCCGCACGCGCCGAGTGCGGGACGGGCGGCACGCGAGCGGGCGGCACCCGACACGTCGAACACGCTGAGGAGTTGTCAACGAGCATGAGGGTTGTCCTGGCCGGCGGCGGCACCGCCGGACACATCGAGCCCGCACTGGCTCTCGCCGACGCGCTGCGCCGCAACGACCCCAACACCGGGATCGTCTGCCTGGGCACCGAACGGGGCCTGGAGACCCGGCTGGTGCCGCAGCGCGGCTACGAGCTCGCGCTGATCCCGCCGGTCCCGCTGCCGCGCACGCTGACCCCCCAGCTGCTGTCGGTCCCGGGCCGGCTGCGCGGCGCGATCAACGCGGCGGCGAACGTCCTCGACCAGGCCCGCGCCGACGTCCTGGTCGGGTTCGGCGGCTACGTCGCGACCCCCGGCTACCTGGCCGCGCGCAAGCGCAAGGTGCCGATCATCGTGCACGAGGCCAACCCCAAGCCGGGCCTGGCCAACAAGCTCGGCGCCCGCTTCACCGACCACGTCGCGGTCTCCCACCAGGACTCGCCGCTGCCGAACGCCACCTTCGTCGGCATCCCGCTGCGCCGCGAGATCGCCGCGCTGGACCGGCTCGCGATGGGCGACAAGGCCCGCTCCTACTTCGGCCTGCTGCCCGACCTGCCCACCCTGCTGATCTTCGGCGGGTCGCAGGGCGCCCGCTCCCTCAACCAGGCCGCGGTGGCCGCCGCCCCCTACTTCCGGCAGGCCGGCATCCAGGTGCTGCACATCGTCGGGCCGAAGAACACCGAGGAGCCCGAGCCGGTGCAGGGCGGCCCGCAGTACGTCACCATCCCCTACTGCGACCGGATGGACCTCGCCTACGCCGCCGCCGACATGGCGATGTGCCGCGCGGGCGCGATGACCTGCGCCGAGCTGGCGGCGGTCGCGCTGCCCGCGGTGTACGTGCCGCTGCCGATCGGCAACGGCGAGCAGCGGCTGAACGCCGAGCCGATCGTCGCGGCCGGCGGCGGGATGCTGGTCGACAACGCCGAGCTGTCGCCCGACTGGATCGCCCGCAACCTGCTGCCGGTGCTGGCCGACCCGGGACGGGTCGCGCACATGTCCGAGGCGGCGGGGCGGATGGGCCGCCGGGACGCCGACGTCGCGCTGGCCCGGATGGTCTACGACGTGGTCCGCGCGGCGGGCGCCGCCCGATGAGCCTGATCGACCCGTGCGAGGTGGTCCCGGCCGGCGAGCTCGGCCGGGTCCACTTCATCGCCATCGGCGGGGCCGGCATGTCCGGCATCGCCCGGATCATGCTGCGGCGCGGCCTCGCCGTGTCCGGCAGCGACGCGCGCGACTCCGAGCTGCTCGGCCAGCTCGGCGACCTCGGCGCGAAGGTGTTCGTCGGGCACGACGCCGCGCACGTCGGCGACGCCGACACCGTCGTGGTGTCCACCGCGATCCGCGAGGCCAACCCCGAGCTGGTCGCCGCCCGCGAGCGCGGGCTGCGGGTGCTGCACCGCTCGGCGGCGCTCGCCTCGCTGATGGCCGGGCGGCGCGCCGTCGCCGTCGCCGGCACGCACGGCAAGACGACCACGACGTCGATGCTGACGGTCGCGCTGCAGCACGCGGGCGCCGACCCGTCCTACTGCATCGGCGGGCAGCTGGTCACCACCGGGCTCGGCGCCGACGAGGGCACCGGCGACGTGTTCGTCGCCGAGGCCGACGAGAGCGACGGCTCGTTCCTCATGTACACCCCGCACATCGCGGTCGTCACCAACGTCGAGGCCGACCACCTCGACAACTACGGCGGCTTCGACATGGTGAAGGAGAACTTCGCCCGGTTCGTCGACCGGGTCGAGCCGGGCGGGACGCTCGTCGCCGGCGCCGACGACCCCGTCGCGATGGAGCTGGCGGAGCGGGCGCGGGCGCGCGGGCTGACCGTCCGGACCTACGGGGAGGCGGAGGGCGCCGACCTGCGGGTCACCGGGTTCACCCCGCGCGGTCTCGGCTCCCGGTTCACGATCGAGGGCGTCGGCGAGGTGGCGCTCGCCGTCCCGGGGCGCCACAACGCGCTCAACGCCGCCGCCGTCGTCGCGGTGGCGCAGTCGCTGGACATGGACGACGCGGCCGTGCGCGAGGGGCTGGCGGCGTTCGGCGGCGCGATGCGGCGGCTGGAGCGCAAGGGCGAGGCGGGCGGCACCGAGGTGTTCGACAGCTACGCCCACCACCCGACCGAGCTGACCGCCGACCTGGACGCCACCCGCGACTACCTGGGGGAGAAGCAGGAGGCGGGCCGGATCGTCGCGGTGTTCCAGCCGCACCTGTACAGCCGCACCCGGTTCTTCGCCGCCGAGTTCGGCGCCGCGCTCGGCCTGGCCGACGTCGCCGTCGTGCTCGACGTCTACGGCGCCCGCGAGGACCCCGAACCCGGCGTGACGGGCGCGCTCGTCGCCGACGCCGTCCCGGCCGGCACCGAGACCGTCTACGCGCCCGTCCGCGACGAGGTCCCGGGCCTGGTGGCCGGGCTGGCGCGGCCCGGCGACGTCGTGATCACACTGGGCGCGGGCGACGTGACCGCGCTCGGCCCGGTGATCCTGGAGCGGCTCGCGTCCCGCTGAGGCGCGCGGGCGCTCCCGGCCCGCCGGGACACGCCGCCGCCCGCGGGATCGGCGGTCCGCGCGCCGATCACTGTCAAGCTGGGGTCATGACCGAGGCGCGGACGGACCAACGGGAGACCGGGAACGAGGACCCGGCGGCCGGACCGGAGACCGCCCCGACGCGGACCCGCCCGGGCCGCTGGAAAGTGATCTTCGTCGCCCTCCTGGTGGTCGCCGTGCTGGGCGCCGTCGGCTGGGTGCTGCTGGGGTCGAAGCTGCTGGTGGTGCGGCACGTCGAGGTGAGCGGCGCCGCGCTGGCGCCGCGCGACCGGATCGCCGCCGCCGCCGGGATCCGGCTCGGCGTCCCGATGGCCCGGCTGGACACCGGCGAGATCCGGGCGCGGGTGGAGCGGCTCCGCGAGGTGGAGTCCGCCGAGGTCCGGCGGGACTGGCCCGCGACGGTCCGGATCGTCGTCCGCGAGCGCGTCCCGGTGGCGACGCTGGAGCGCGGCGGCCGCTACGAGCGCGTCGACCGGCACGGGGTGACCGTGGCGGACGGGGCGTCGCGCCCGGCGGGGCTCCCGGAGCTCGCCGTCGCCTCGGCCGGCCCGTCCGACCCGGCGACGCTCGCGGCCCTCAAGGTGCTGACCGGCCTGCCCGAACGGCTGCGCGGCCGGGTCACGCAGGTGGAGGCGGCCGACCCGGAGTCGGTGAAGCTGCACCTCAAGGGCGGCCTGACGGTGACGTGGGGGCCGGCGGAGCGCGCCGACGAGAAGATCAGGCTACTGGAGTCCCTGGAGCGCACCGCGGCGGGACGGTCCCTGCACAGCGTCGACGTGAGCTCGCCGGAGGTCCTCATCACCCGGTGAGGCAGGCGGTGTAGCCCTCGGGAGACCGCTCGGGGGAGCACCGGGGGAGCACTTGGGGAGCACGGAGCCGGCGGCCGAATGTCAAGCCGTTCGAGTCCGGTGCGTGTGTCGGGGCGATTCCGGGCGGCCGATGGGGCACGCTGGAACGGTCGGCCGGAGTTCGGCCGGCCTGGACGGACCGGAGGGCGGGCGGCGGTGCACTGAGCGGCAGGTGGCGGACACGTCCGTCGCCAACCAGGGCAAACCCGTGCCCAGTGCGACACGCCGGTGGAGTTCGGGGGAGGTTAGTTGACCCTGGCGGTAAGGCCGCCCTACTGTCCGTATCAGTCCTCAGGTTGACATAACTATAAGCCTCAAGTTGAGGGTGAGGGTTGAGGGTGGTTCGGATCGGCGATCGGTTCCGCCCCCCGGCTCGCGCCGGAAATGCACACAGGTCAGGAAACTCCGCGGCGGACGGTCGGCAGACCGGACCGGCGGGTCGGATAGAGCGAGCGGAAAGGCCCCTCGTCGTGGCAGCACCGCAGAACTACCTCGCGGTCATCAAGGTCGTCGGCATCGGCGGCGGCGGCGTCAACGCCGTCAACCGGATGATCGAGGAGGGACTCAAGGGCGTCGAGTTCATCGCGATCAACACGGACGCCCAGGCGCTGCTGATGAGTGACGCCGACGTGAAGCTGGACGTGGGCCGCGAGCTCACCCGGGGCCTCGGCGCCGGGGCGAACCCGGACGTCGGCCGCAAGGCCGCCGAGGACCACCGGGAGGAGATCGAGGAGGTCCTCAAGGGGGCCGACATGGTCTTCGTCACCGCCGGCGAGGGCGGCGGGACCGGCACCGGCGGCGCGCCCGTGGTCGCCAACATCGCCCGCTCGCTCGGCGCCCTGACGATCGGCGTGGTCACCCGCCCGTTCAGCTTCGAGGGCAAGCGCCGCGCGATGCAGGCCGAGGCCGGCATCGAGACGCTGCGCGACGAGGTCGACACCCTCATCGTGATCCCCAACGACCGGCTGCTGTCGATCTCCGACCGGCAGGTCAGCGTGCTGGACGCGTTCAAGGCCGCCGACCAGGTGCTCCTGTCCGGTGTCCAGGGCATCACCGACCTGATCACCACGCCGGGCCTGATCAACCTCGACTTCGCCGACGTCAAGTCCGTGATGTCCGGCGCCGGCTCGGCGCTGATGGGCATCGGCTCGGCGCGCGGCGACGACCGCAGCGTGGCCGCCGCCGAGATGGCGATCTCCAGCCCGCTGCTGGAGGCCAGCATCGACGGCGCGCACGGCGTGCTGCTGTCCATCTCCGGCGGCTCCGACCTCGGCCTGTTCGAGATCAACGAGGCGGCGCAGCTCGTCTCCAACGCCGCCGCCCCGGACGCCAACATCATCTTCGGCGCTGTCATCGACGACGCGCTCGGCGACGAGGTGCGGGTCACCGTGATCGCCGCCGGCTTCGACGAGGGCCGCCCCGCCAAGCCGGCCCCCGAACCGGAGGCCAAGCGGGTCGCGCCGCCGCCCCGCCCGGTCCCGCCGCCCGCCGCGCCGCCGACGACGGCCAACCCGATCCCGAGCCGGGTCGGGCGCTCCGACGGCGCCCCGCAGCCGTCCGCGCCGGCGCAGTCGGTCGCGCAGGCCGCC
>NZ_BAAAMR010000173.1:0-13716 GCF_039529375.1 Actinomadura napierensis | reverse complement strand
CGCGCGGCGAGGTCGTCCGCCCCGCCGGCCCGCGCGGCGACCTCCGCCGCGTACCCGGCGGCGATCACCTCCGACACCGCGTCCATGTAGCAGAACTGGGCGTCCACGACGACGCTGAGCGCGTCGACGTCGAGTTCGAGGCCGCCCGGCACGGCCGCGAGCGTCCGCCAGGCCGCGAGCGCGGACCGGCGCAGCACCTGCTGGGTCTCCACCGGGTCGCGGCCGTCGCGCGCCTGGTGGCGTCCGACCCGCACGTAGAACGCCGCCACCCGGTCCCAGCCCGCGCCGGGGTCCTCGACGAGGTCGCAGAAGTGCCGGATCCCGGCGGCGACCCCGGCGCGCGCCCGGCACGCCTCCTCCTCGCCCAGCGGCGGATCGCCGTGCCGCAGCTCGTTCAGCACCTCGTCGGCCGCCCGGTCCACGTGCGGCCGCAGCCGCCGCGCCACCCATGCCGGGACGGCCTCGAAGGCCCGCCTGTCCAACCCTGTTCGCACCACGCGTCGATCCCCCTGTCCCAGGTCCGCCGGTCGCCGGCGTTCCCCAGGATCCCGGATGGGGACCCGATTCCGATTGTCGCTGAAATAAACCGTTCAGCGGCCTTTCGTGGAGTCGAATGACAAAACCGCAGGTAGCCCGGCATTTCCGTTTCACCATTCTGGAAATCCGACGGAAACGGCGGGCCCCGCGCCGCGGGCAGGCCGGAGCCGTCGCGCGGCGGGCGGTCTTTCAGGATTGGAACGTGTTCAGGCCGGTGATCCGCCAGTGGCCGGAATGGCGGGCGACGGTGACGGCCAGCATGGCGGGGGACGTGGTGCTCTTGCCGTCGCTGGTGCGGGTCGTCTGCTGGTCGGCGTAGACGAGGAGGCGGGCGCGGCCGTCCTGGAGGCTGATGACGGCGCTGTCGGTGACCTTGGTGCTCAGGACGGTCTTCTCCCGCGGCGCGTCGCCGCGGACCTTGCCCATCAGCGCCGCGTACCGGCGGACGGCGTCCCCGGAGAGGTCGGCGCGGGCGGCGGCGTCGGTGCGGCCGGGGTCGTTGTAGTCGTAGGAGAACAGCGCGCCGACCATGCCGGCGACGGCGCCCTTGACCTGGCTGGTGGCGGCGCTGTCGGTGAGGGCGGTGTTCCGGACGGCCGGGTCGGCGCGGACGCCGCTCGCCTGCCGGTGCATCCAGATCCCGGACGCGGCGAGCAGCACGGCGAGCAGGCCGAGGGCGAGGGGCGAGGCGGCGGCGGCCTTCCAGCGGGCGCCGCCGAGGATGCGGGTGGTCTGCGCGGCCATGGCGGGCCGTCCTCTCACGTCGTGCCCGTCGGGGCCTGGCCGAGGTCGCTGAGCCGCCAGCCGCCGCCGCTACGGGCGAGCCGGGCCTCCAGCCGGTTCTGCTTGGTGACGGGGGCGCCGTCCGGCGGGGTGACGGTGGTCTCGACGGCCACCAGCACGCTCGCCTTGCCGGACCGCTCGTCCAGTTCGGAGACGGCGGCGTCCAGGATCCTGGCCGTGGTGACGGTGCGGGCCTTGCGGACCTGGTCGGTGAAGGAGCCGCGGCCCTGGGCGATCTGCTGGTGGAGGTCGCCGGTGGTGGAGTCCAGCCAGCTCCGGAGCCCGGCGTCGACGGCGCGGTAGTCGAGGGTGTTGAGGTTCTGGACGCCCTGCTCGGCGCTCTGCAGGACGTCGTCGCGGGTGCGGGAGTAGGCGTAGGCGCCGTCGTGGGCGGCGGAGTACCAGTTCCAGCCGGCCCAGGCGGCGAAGAGCGCGGCGAGGACGGCGAGGCAGGCGGCCGTCCGCCGGACGGTGTCGGTCTGGGGCATCGCGGGCCTCCCGGTCACGCCGACTTCAGCTCGGTGATGCGCCAGTGGCCGCCGTCGCGGTGCGCGGTGACGGTGAGCTGGGCGGCGGCGGGGGTGCCGTCGGGCCTGCCGGCGCGGGTGGCGGTCTGGTCGAGGAACACCAGGAGCCGCGCGGTGTCGCCGACCAGGGAGACGACGCCGGCGCGGACGACGCGGGTGGTCAGGGTGACGCGCTGCGCGGGCGCCTGCCGCCGCACCTGGCCGAAGATCTGCTCGTACTGGGCTGCGGCGGAGCCGGTGAGCACCTCGGACGCGGCGCGCTGCGCGGCGTCCACGTCGGCGGGCGTGTAGCTGAAGATGCGGCTCAGCGCGGTGGACACGTCGCCGGTGACGTTGGTGGTGGCGACGCCGTCGAGGACGGCCCGGTCGTGCGGGGCGTCGTCGTGGCGGAGCCGTCCGGCGAGGGGGTGCAGGAGCAGCGCGACGAGGACGAGCCCGAACGCGATCCCGAGCGGCTTGGAGAGGGCGAGGAGGCGGCTCATCGGGCACCGGCCGGGATCGAGGTGAGCGATTCGAGCTTCCAGCCGGACGCGGTCCGGACGACGCCGGCCTCGAAGCGCTTGCGCTGGAGCGTGGGCGCGCCGCCCTGCGGCGTGAGCTCGACCCGCACCGACGCGATGATCCGGGCCTTGCCGGCGGCGGTGTCGAGGGAGGTGACGGCGGCGCCGGTGACGGTCGCGGACGCGCTGGTCCGGGACGTGCCGATCTTGGCGCGGTTCTGCGGTTCGTCGCGCTGGAGCTGGTCGTGCAGGGGGCCGGTGGAGGCGTCCAGCCATGCCCTGAGCCCGCCGGACGGGTCGGCGCGGTCCATGGTGTTGAGCGCGGCGATCTCCCGCTCGCCGCTGCGCAGGACGATGCCGCGTTCGCGTTCGGGTCCGCTCTCGTGGCCGGTGCCGCCGTGGAAGAGCGTCCAGGCCGTCCAGCCGAGGAAGGCCGCGGCGGCGAGGATGGCGGCCCAGCCGATCAGGCCCCACCCGGCGAGCAGGGGCCGCCGTTTCGTGCGGGGCCGCGGTGGGGCCTCGGCCTTCGCGGTGGTGGCCATCAGTGCCCTCCCGGAAGGCCGAGCAGCGCGCTCATCCCGGACGGTCCCGGCGCCACGCCCGGCAGGGCCAGCGCCCCCGGCAGGGCGGACGCGGACGCCGCCGTTCCGCCGCCGAGCACCGAGCCGGGACGCGCCGCCGCGGGAACGGGCCCGTGCGGCGCGTTCGCCGCGCCGCGCACGTTGACGCCGCTGGACGCGGGGGCCGTGCAGCGGGCCGCCGTGTTGAGGGCGGGCCCGGCGGACGTGTCGAGCCCGTTGCGGTACTCCGTCCCGCCGTACCCGGACGTGCAGGGCAGCGGGTTGAAGAAGGTGTTGACCATCCCGAAGCTGAGGTGGCCGTCCTGCGCGACGGTCAGGCCCATGGACACGGCGTCGGGGAGCTTGGCGAGCAGCTGTTCGAGGCCGTCCGTCCTCGGCTGGAGGACGCGGGAGGTGGTCAGCAGGTTCGCGACGAGGACGCTCATCGACGGGTCGAGGTCGCGGACGAGGCCCTGGAGCTCGCCGGCCGCGCCGGGCGCCGTCGACACCAGCTTGCGGAACGCCGGGTCGGACGCGCGCAGCTGCTGCGACAGCAGCCGGGCGTTCCGCCCGAACGCCTGCAGGGCGCCGGACTCCTCGTCCTGGGTCCGCAGGACGGTCTGGCTGTCGCCGATGAGCGACCGCGTCGGTTCGATGTTGCGGTCGGCGGCCTCGGTGAGGGTGTGGCTGTTGTCCAGCAGGGCCTGGAGGTTCGGGCCCTGGCCGGCGAACGCCGTGCCGAGTTCGGCGACGACCGTCCGCAGCGACCCGGTCGGGACGGACGCCGCGAGGTTGTTCACGCTGGTCAGCAGGTCGGTGACGGGTGCGGGGGTGGTGGCCGAGGAGCGCGGGATGACCGAGCCGGCGGCGAGGTAGGGGCCGGCGTTGGTGCGGGGCCGCAGGTCGAGGTACTGCTCGCCGATCGCCGACCGGTCCGCCACGACGGCCTGGGTGTCCCGCGGCACCTTCGGCGCCGACTTGCGGATCCGCAGGTCGGCGATGACGCCGTCGCCGGTGAGCTCCAGGCCGCCGACGCGCCCGACCGACGTGCCGCGGTAGGTGACGTCGGCGTTCTTCGCCAGCCCGCCCGCCTCGGGCAGGTCGACCTTGACGACGTAGTAGTTCTTCAGCCCGACGTATCCGCCGAGGTCGGCGTAGTTCAGGCCGACGTAGCACATCGCGAGCGCGCCGACGATCAGGAACACGACGTTCTTGATCCTGGTGCCGATGGTCAGCATCCGGTCAGCCCCCTTGCCCCGTCGAGCCGCCGCCGCCCGAGCCGCCGGCCGGCTTGCCGTCCCCGGCCGTGGGCAGCGGTGCGATCGGCGGCACGATCTGGGTCCCCGGCTGCGCGGTGACCTGGAGATAGACGTTCAGGTAGTCGCCCTTGATCGCGGGCAGGACCGCGTCGGTGAACGGGTAGGTGAGCAGCACCTGCAGCGCGTTCGGCAGGTCGTGCCCCGCGTCCGACAGCTTGCGCAGCGTCGGCTCCAGCGCCTTGAGGTCCGCCACGAGGTCGTCCTGGCTCTGCCGGACGGTCGTGACGGCGACGCCGGACAGGTCGTTCAGCGAGTTCAGCATCCGGACGAGCGCGCCGCGCTGCTCCTCCAGCACCTTCAGGCCGGGTTCGAGGTCGTCGAGCGCGACCCCGATCTGCCCCTGGCGGGCGCGCAGGGTCGCCGACAGGCGGTTGACGCCGTCCAGCGCGTCGGTGATGCCCTTCCGGTTGGCGTCGAGGTCGCCGACGAGCCTGCGCGCCTGCTCCAGCAGCGAGCGGATCTGCGGCTCGTTGCCGTCGAGGGCCTTGTTCATCTCGGTGGTGATGGTGCGCAGCTGCGCGATCCCGCCGCCGTTCAGCAGCAGCGACAGCGCGCCGAACACCTCCTCGACCTCCGGGTTCCGGTTGGTGCGCGACACCGGGATCACCGCGCCGTCCGCGAGCCTTCCCGAGCTCGCGGACGGCGCGGGCCCGCCCGGCGCGGCACCGCCCGGCGCGGCGGCGCCACCCGGGAGCCCGGTGTCCTGCGGTGCGGCGCTGAGCTGGACGAACTTCTCGCCCAGCAGGCTCGACTGCTCCAGTTGCGCGTAGGCGTCCGCGGGCAGCCGGACATCACCGTTGATCTTCATGGTGACCACGGCGGTCCAGCCGCCGTCCGGCAGCGACACCTTCACGACCCTGCCGACCGCGACGTCGTTGACCTTCACCGCCGACTGCGGGACGAGGTTCAGCACGTTCGCGAACTGCGCCTTCACCGTGTACGGGTGGTCGCCGACGTCGGCGCCGCCGGGCAGCGGCAGGTCCTGGACGCCGGAGAAGCCGCCGAGCCCGCAGCCGCCGAGGGTCACCGAGGCGAGTGCGGCGGCCAGTGCCGCGTTCCGGACGCGCCGGAGGTGCGCGCGGCTCATGGCGCCCCCTTCCCCGCGCCGCCCGCGGGCGCGGCCCGGCCGGCCGCCGGCAGCGGCAGGCTCATCTCGTTGAGGTCGCCGCGGCCCATCAGCGTCCGGGTCTTCGGGTCGTAGGCGTTCAGGACGTTGGTGACGTTCAGCGGCTGGACGTCCAGCGCCTCGGAGAGGGACCGCCGCTGGTCGACGAGCAGCTGCGTGATCTTCGACAGCTTCCGCACGTTCGTGCTGATCTGCTCGCGGTTGTCGTGGATGAAGACCTTGACCTTGGCGAGCGCGGCGGCGAGCGCCTTCAGCGCCGCGTCCAGCTCGTACCGGTCGTCGGCGAGGAACCCGGAAACGTCCGCGAGCTGCCGTTCGGCCTGCCGGACCTGCCCGTCGTTCGTCTTCAGCATCGTGGTGAACGTCGACAGGTTCGAGATCGTCGCGAACAGGTCCTTCTGCGAGCCCGACAGGGTCTTGGCGGCCTGCGCCATTCGCTCGGTCGTGGTGCGGATGTCCTGGCCGTTGCCCTGGAGGTTCTCGGCGCCGGTGCCGAGGACGCGGGAGAGCGCGCCGTCCTTGTTCACGCCGTTCGGGCCGAGCTCGTCCGACAGCTTCCGGACGCTGTCGTAGATCTGGTCGAGCTCGACGGGCGTCGCCGTCCGCTCGGCGGGGATCGTCGCGCCGCTCGCCATCTTCGGGCCGCCGGTGTAGGCGGGGGTGAGCTGGACGTACCGGTCCGCGACCAGGCTCGGCGCGATCGCGACGGCCTTCGCGTCCGCCGGGACGCCGATCCCGTGGTCGACCGTCATCACCGCCCTGACCTGCGTTCCCTGCGCCCGGACGGAGTTCACCGTGCCGACCTTCACGCCGAGGACCCGCACGTCCGAGCCCTTGTAGACGCCGACGGCGTCGTGGAAGTAGACGGTGACGCGGGTGCCCTCCGCCGGGCGCAGCACGACGAACGCGACGACGGCCGCGGCGATGACGGCGAGCCCGGTGGCGACCAGCGACGCCGGGCCGGCCAGCTTGCGCAGCATCAGTGCCCGCCCTTCTCGGGCGGCTTGCAGCCCTTGTCCGGTGTGGCCGCCGGCGCGTACTCCTTCGGGACGAGCCCGCACAGGTACCCGTCCATCCAGCGGCCGTTGCCCATCGTGTTGCCGAGCAGCCGCGTGTACGGGCCGGCCGTCCTCAGCGCGCGGTCCAGGTTGTCCTGGTTCTTCTGGAGCAGGTCGGTGACGCGGCCGAGCGCGCGCAGCGTCGGGTCGAGCTGCTCCTGGTTGTCGTCGACGAGCCCGGTGATCTGCTGCGACAGCGACTGCGTCCCGACGAGCAGCCCGTGGATCGCCTCGCGGCGCCGGCCGATCTCGGTGAGCAGCAGGTTCCCGTCGCGCAGCAGCGCCTGGACGTCCTGGGTCTGGCCGGAGACCGTCCCGGTGATCTGCCGGGTGTTGGCGAGCAGCCGGGACAGCTGCGAGTCGCGCGACGAGATCGTCTTCGACAGCGCGGACACGCCGGTCAGCGCCTGCCGGACGCTCGGCGCGGTGTGCGCGAACGCGCCGGAGATCGCGTCGAGGCTCTGCGCGAGCTTCGCCGAGTCGAGCTG
Organism: Actinomadura napierensis; assembly: GCF_039529375.1. Taxonomy (NCBI): domain Bacteria; kingdom Bacillati; phylum Actinomycetota; class Actinomycetes; order Streptosporangiales; family Thermomonosporaceae; genus Actinomadura; species Actinomadura napierensis. The sequence goes on along the minus strand of NZ_BAAAMR010000173.1, from coordinate 6,818 downwards.
CCCGGTCGTCGTGGCGAGGTCCTGGAACGCCTGCGTCACGTCGTAGGGGGAGGTCGTCCGGTCGAGCGGGATGGTCGTTCCGGGGTCCTGCCGGCGCGGGCCGAGCGGGTCGACGGCGAGGTACTTGTCACCGAGCAGCGTCTTGATCGCGATCGCGACGGTGCTGGCGTCGCCGACCCAGGCGTCCTTCACCCGGAACGACACCGCGACCTTCGCGCCGTCCAGCCGGACCCCGGTGACCTCGCCGACCTTCACGCCCGCGACCCGCACCTCGTTGCCGGACCGCAGCCCGGCCGCCTCGCCGAAGTCGGCGGTGTAGCGGGCCCCGCCGCCGATGACCGGCAGGTTCTTGGCGTTGAACGCCGCCAGTCCGGCCGCGACGATGATCGTGATCGACACGACCGCGACGAGGACCGGGTTGCGCTCCCGGACGGGCTTCAGCCGCGGCCGCCTCATGACCCGCACCTCGCCGCGTCCGAGTGCACGCCGGTCGGCGCCGGGTGGGTCTCGCCCGGGTACTGCTTGTAGGTCACCCCGGTCACGGACGCCTCGCACATGTAGAAGTTCATCCACGACCCGTACGAGCCGATCCGGCCGATCGCCGCCATCTTCACCGGCAGCGTCCGCAGGAACCGGTCGATCGTCGGGGAGTCGCCGTTGAGGTTGGTGGACAGCCGCCCGAGCTGCGCGATGTCCTGCTTGAGCGGCGCCCGGCCCTCCTGGAGGAGGTCGGTGGTGACGCCGGCGAGGTCGTCCAGCGCGCTGATCGCGTTGCCGATGGACGCCCGGTCGCCTGCGAGGCCCGACACGAGCTGCCGCAGCGTCGTGATCAGGCTGGACAGGTTGTCGCCGCGCCCGTTGATCGTGTCGAGGACGGCGTTGAGGTTGTCGATGACCTGCCCGATGACCTGGTCCTTGTCGGCGATGCCGCGGGTCAGCGTCCCGACCGTGGACAGCAGGTCCTCGACCGTCCCGCCCTCGCCCTGGAGCACCTGGACGATCGATCCGGCGAGCTGGTTGACGTCCTTCGGCGACAGCGCCTGGAACAGCGGCTGGAACCCGTTGAACAGCTGCGTCAGGTTCAGCGCCGGGGCCGTCCGCTCGACCGGGATCGTCGCGCCCGGCCTCAGCGTGCCGACGCCGCCCGTCCCGCGGCCGATCTCGACGTACCGCTGCCCGATCAGGTTCAGGTACTTGATCGTCGCGGTGGACGCGGCGGGCAGCCGGTGCCCGCGCCCGACGGTGAACGTCACCAGCGCCTGCCGGCGGCCCGCGACCCTGATCCCGCCGACCCGGCCGACCTCGACGCCCGCGATCCGCACGCCGTCGCCGTCGCGCAGCCCGGACGCGTCGGTGAACCGCGCCTTGTAGGTGACGGTGCCGCCGCCCCCGGTCTGCGTGATGCTGAGCGCCAGCAGCGCCGTCGCGACGACCGTCACCACGACGAACACCAGCGACTTCACCAGCGGCCCGAGCAGCCCCCTCCGGTTCACTTGAGCCTCACCTCCGTGCCGCGGTAGACGGGGCCGAGCAGGACGCTGCTCCAGTCGGGCAGGTCCTCGGGCACCTCCTGGAGGCCGGGCGCCAGCAGTTCGTTGACCAGCCGGTTCTCCTCCGGGGAGTTCGGCAGGCCGAGCGCGCCGGGCGCCACCGCGACCGGGGTGGCCGCGTTCGGCGGCGCGGACTTCGTGGCGGCGCCGGCCGGGTAGCAGTGCGGGCCGCTCTTGTCGGTGTAGCGGGGCGCGTCCTTGCCGGGGACGTACCGGCCCTTGTTCTGGACGGTCGTCACGTCCACGTGCAGGCCCGGACGGTCCGTCCCCTTGCCGAGGACCTTGTCCATCAGCGGGATGAAGTCGTTCAGCATCCGCAGCGTGCAGGGCAGTTCCGGCGAGTACTTCTGCAGGACCTGGAGCGAGGCGCGGCTGTCGGCCGCGAGCGCGATGAAGTTGGCCGAGTTCTCATGGAGGAAGTCGGACATGTCCTGCGAGGCGCCGGTGACGGTCTCGTACAGCCGGCTCAGGTCGTTGCGCTGCTGGACGATCGAGCGCGTCGTGTAGCTGAAGTCGTTGAGCGCCTGAAGGATGTCGGGCGTCGCCTCGGCGTAGTCGTTGCTGACCGCGACGAGCTCCCGGATGTCCCGGTTCAGCGCGGGCAGGCTCGGGTTGATCTTCTTCAGGTAGCCGTCCAGCTCGACGAGGGTGTCGCCGAGCTGCTCGCCGCGCCCGCTCAGCGCCTGCGACACCGCGGTCAGCGTCGCCGACAGCTGCGCCGGCTGCACGGCGGTGAGCAGCGGGTACAGGTTGTCCATCACCCGCTGCAGCTCGATCGCGTTGGACGAGCGGTCCTGGCCGATGGTGCTGCCCGCCGTCAGCCGCGCCGGACTCGGCTGCGCGGGCGGGATCAGCGCGACGAACCGCTGCCCGAACAGCGTCGTCGGCAGCAGCTGCGCCGTGACGTTGCGCGGCAGCATCTTCACCTTGTCCGGCTGGAGCGCGAGCTTCAGCGTCGCGACGCCGCCGTTGGACGACACCGTCCGCACCTCGCCGACCACGACGCCGCGCAGCTTCACGTCCGCGTGCGGGTGCATCTCGCTGCCCGCGCTCGCCGTCTTGAGCGTCACCCAGCTGGCCTTGGTGAACGTCTTGTCATAGACCGCGATCGACAGCCAGACCAGCAGCGCCGGCACCAGCAGGAACGCCACCCCGGCCAGCCGCCTCCCGGCGACCCGCTCGCGTCCCGCCCGCCGCCTGCGGGACTCCCGCCGGGCGCTCATCCGGCCACCTTCACCGTCGTGTTGGTGCCCCAGACCGCGAGGCTGAAGAAGAAGTCGCTCACGCTGATCAGCACGATCGACGTGCGGACCGCGCGGCCGACGGCCTTCCCCACCCCCGCGGGACCGCCGGCCGCGCGGTAGCCGTAGTAGCAGTGCGACAGGATCACCAGGACGCTGAAGACCAGCACCTTCAGGAACGACAGCACCACGTCCGTCGGCGACAGGAACAGCCCGAAGTAGTGGTCGTAGGTGCCCGCCGACTGCCCGTTCACCTTCACCGTGACCTCGCGGGACGCGAGGTACGCGCACATCAGCCCGATCGCGTACAGCGGGACGATCGCGATCGCACCGGCGATGATCCGGGTCGTCACCAGGTACGGCAGGCTGGGGATGCCCATGACCTCCAGGGCGTCGACCTCGTCGCTGATGCGCATCGCGCCGAGCTGCGCGGTGAACCCGGCGCCGACCGTCGCCGACAGCGCGAGCCCCGACACCACCGGCGCGATCTCCCGCGTGTTGATGTAGGCGGACGCGAACCCGGTGAACGCCGACGTGCCGATCTGCTGGAGCGCGGAGTAGCCCTGCATGCCGACGACGACGCCGGTCGCGAGGGTCATCGCGACCATCACGCCGATCGTCCCGCCGACCACGCCGAGGCCGCCGCTGCCGAACGCGACCTCCGACAGCAGCCGCTGCACCTCCTTGCGGTAGCGGTGCAGGGCGCGCGGCATCCACAGCAGCGCCTTGACATAGAAGGTGCCCTGGTCGCCGGGCTGGTCGAGCCAGGCGAACCACCGGTTGGGGCCGCCGCGCACCGCCGTCAGCAGGCTCATGGTCAGCCGCCCTTCGGCGGGACGACCTGCAGGTAGATCCCGGTGATCACGAGGTTCATCAGGAACAGCAGCAGGAACGTGATGACGACGGACTGGTTGACGACGTCGCCGACGCCCTTTGGCCCGCCCTTCGGGTTCAGGCCCCGGTAGGCGGCGACCACGCCCGCGACGAACCCGAACAGCAGCGCCTTCGCCTCGCCCACGTAGATGTCGGGGAGCTGCGCCAGGGCGGAGAAGCTCGCCACGTACGCGCCGGGCGTGCCGCCCTGCATCATGACGTTGAAGTAGTAGCCGCCCGCGACGCCGACGACCGAGACCAGGCCGTTCAGCAGCAGCGCGACGGCGACGCACGCGAGCACGCGGGGCACGACGAGGCGCTGGATCGGCGAGACGCCGAGCACCTCCATCGCGTCCAGCTCCTCGCGGATCGTCCGGGCGCCGATGTCGGCGCAGATCGTCGAGCCCGCCACCCCGGACACCAGCAGCGCCACGATCATCGGGCTGGCCTGCTGGATCACCACCAGCACGCTGGCCGCGCCGGTGAACGACTGCGCGCCGAACTGCTGGGTGAGCGAGCCGACCTGCAGCGAGGTCACCGCGCCGAACGGGATGGACACCAGCGCGGTCGGCAGGATCGTCACGCTGGCGATGAACCAGAACTGCTCGACGAACTCGCGGAACTGGAACGGCCGGCGGAACGCCATGCCGAGCACGGTCGCGCCGAGCGCGAACATCCGCCCCGCCTGGCGCAGCGCGCCCAGCGGGAATTCGATGACCGGTACCGCCACGGCCGGGCCTCCTTTCGCGTTTCGCATGGTCGAGGGAAAACTACTGGCGGGTAAATTCGGTTCGCAAGAAGCGGGGGGACGAAATCGTCAAGGCGGCGCCTTTCTATCCCGCACTGACATGTTCTCGATGATCACCGGCATTTATTTGGCGCCGGGCAACACGTTCCCCGGCCGCCCGGAGAGGGCGCGCGAACGGCGCGGAACCGGCTATCGTCAGGGCCCCACCCCGCGGGAAGGAACCGAAGTGAACCGACGTCGTCTCGCAGTCCTGCTGCTCGCGCCGGCGCTCTCCCTCACCGCCTGCGGCGGCGGTGGCGACGGCAAGAGCGCCGCGTCCTCCTCGTCCGCGCCGGCCCCGGAGCCGAGCTCGGGCGTCACCGTCCCCGCCGGCCCCGGCGGCGGTTCCGGCGGCGGGGGCGGCGGCACCGGCGGGTCGGCCGCGTCCCCCGGCGCCCCGCAGGTCTCCTCCGCGCCGACCAAGGTCGTCAACGACTTCGTGGCCTGCATGCGCGCGCACGGCGTCAAGGTGCCCGACGACGTCGGCCACTGGCAGCCCACGCCCAGCCCGGGCGACACCAAGATGCAGGCCGCGCTCCTCGCCTGCATGAAGTCCGCCGGCGCGAAGTGACCTCCGGGGCCCCCGCCGCACGGATCAGCCCGGCTTGGTGGTCTGGCAGGCGGGGGCCTTGGCGAACGCCGCGTTCAGCTTGGGGTCCTTGCGGAAGTCCTGCTGCGGCCCCTGGTAGGTGTTGTACTGCGCGAACACGGTGCCGACCTGCTTTACCGCGGTCTGCAGCGACTTCTTGTCGGTGACCTTCGCCCGGTCGAGCCGCTTGGAGGCGGTGCTGACCGACGAGTGGGTCCGGGTGAGGTTGCCCATGGCCGTCGTGAACAGCTGCTTGCCGTTCGGCACCGGCGGCGCCCCCACGCCCTGGAGGTTCATCTCCAGCGTCCCCATCCGCTTGCCGATGCCGTCGAGGAGCTTCGTCAGGGACTTCTTGTCCGTCAGCACGTCGGCCGAGTTCAGCTTCGGCACCGACAGCGCGCTCGTCCTGGCCATCGCGGTGCAGACCTTGCCGGCCCAGGCCACCTCGGGGCCGGCCTGGTCCTTCTTGCCGTCCGAGCCGCATCCGGCCACGGAGCAGGCGGCCGTACCGGCCAGCACCGCTCCGGCGATCAATCGCCGAACCATTTCCTTCTCCTTCTCGACTGCGCCGGTGCCGAGCTGAGACCGGCCGATGAATTCCCCGATGGACCGCGGTCAGCAGTTGGAGGTCGCCGGCTTTCCGGCGAACCGGTCGGCGAGAAATGCCATCGCGTCCTGGTTGCCGCGGTAGACCAGCGTGATATGGCTGATCTTGTCCCAGGTCTTCCACGTCTCCTGGACGCCGAGCTTGCAGTAGTTGTCGCGCAGTTCCTTGGCCTGCCCGAAGGCGACGATCTCGTCGGCGGTGGAGTGGTACTGGAACACCGGGACCTTGATGGGGTCGGCGCCGAGCGTGTTCTCCGCGACCCGCGCCAGCCAGTCCTCGTTCCCGTAGGGGCTGGAGGTGAAGTAGTCCGGGACGGTCTTGCCCTGGTAGTCCAGCAGGAGTTCCAGCGTGCAGACGTTGCCCTGGAAATCGGCCAGCATCGCCTTGCCGGCGTCGTTGGCGTACGAGGCGAGCTTCAGCTCCGGGTAGGCGTTGTCCATGCCGACCATCGAGTACAGGAGGAATCCGAACGGCTTCGCGCCCTCCAGCGGGGCGCCCACCGCGGCGAGGTCGGACGGCACCCCGCCGCCGACGACACCCGCGAGCTTCAGTTCCGGCGCGTAGCCCGGCTGCTTCTGGCCCGCCCACATCGCCGCGGCGCCGCCCTGCGAGTAGCCGCGGAACGCGACCTGCGCGTCCGTCGACAGACCCGCCTCCGGCAGCCGCTGCGCGGCGCGGACGGCGTCGATCAGGTCGTAGCCCATCGAGTTGACCACGTACGTCGTCGTGGGGTTCTCGTGGTAGCCCTGGTAGTCGGTCTCGGCGACGGCGTAGCCGGCCTGGAGCATCTCGTTGACCGCGGACTGCTCGTAGAAGGCGCCCTGGTCGATGAACTTCGACGGCGCGCAGCGGAAAGCGGGGCCGCTCGTCCCGGGACCGAAGCCGACGATCGGCGCCTTGGCCGGGTCGGCGCTCTTCGGCACCAGCACCATCCCGGTGACGGCGGCGGGCTTGCCGAGCGCGCCCGTCGACAGGTACATGACCTGCCACGCGTCGGCGAGGTCCCGCGCGGCGGGCGGGCCGGCCTTGGCGGGACGGGCCCGGATGACGTCGCCGGGCTTGCCCGCGGGCAGCGGCGACGGCGGGGTGTAGAACGCGTCGCCGGCCGGACCGGGGTCGGTCGCCGCCGGCGCGGGCGCGGGCGCGCCCCCGGCGGGTGCGGCCGGTGCGG
>NZ_BAAAMR010000172.1:0-14063 GCF_039529375.1 Actinomadura napierensis | reverse complement strand
TTTCGCGCGGAGCGCCAGCGGAGCGGGAAACGGCCTGTCGGCCGCAACGGGGGTTCCAGGGGGTCGCCCCCCTGGGATGGCACTGCTAGCATCCCTCCATGCGAACCGTGACCCGCCGGTGGTGGTGGGGCCGCTGAGGCGGCGCCGGTTCGTGCATGTCCAGACCAGGCGACCGCCCTCACCGGCGGTCGTTTCTCGTTGTCCGCCGGATGCAGGGCCCGAAAACGAGGGGCCACCGCGGTGGAGACCGTCTCACAGCAGGCCGACGTACCACAGGCCGGGACCAGCGAGTTCGTCACGGCCGGGGGCGTGCGGGTGACCCGTACGGCCGTCCCGGTCGACTCCGAGCGCAAGTCCGCGGTGCTCAACGCCCTCGTCGCGGCCGTGGGGGAGCGGCGCGGCGGTGTGCTGAGCTCGGGCATGGAGTATCCGGGCCGCTACAGCCGCTGGCACATGGCCTATGTCGATCCGTGCCTGGAGATCGTCGCGCGCGGGCGGGACGTGACGGTCCGGGCGCTGAACGGGCGGGGGCGGGTCGTGCTGCCGGCGGTGGCGGGTGTGCTGCGTCCGGTCGGCGAGGTCCGCGCGGACGAGCCGGGGGTGTTCGAGGTCTTCGTCCCGCCGACGGAGGAGTTCTTCACCGAGGAGGAGCGCAGCCGCCAGCCGACCGTGTTCACGGCGCTGCGCGCGCTGGTCGACCTGTTCCGGTGCGACGACTCGCACCTCGGCCTGTACGGGGCGTTCGGCTACGACCTGTCGTTGCAGTTCGAGCCGCTGCGGACGCGCCTGGAGCGGCCCGCCGACCAGCGTGACCTCGTGCTGCACCTGGCGGACGAGATGGTCGTCGTGGACCGCAAGCGGGAGACCTCGCACCGCATGTCGTACGAGTTCGAGGTCGGCGGGGCGAGCACGGCGGGGCTGCCGCGCGCGACCGAGCCGACGCCGGTCCCCGAGCGGGGGGAGCTGCCGCCGCAGCCGGTGCCGGGCGTGTACGCGCAGATGGTGCGGGACGCCAAGGAGCGGTTCGTCCGCGGCGACCTGTTCGAGGTGACGCCCGGCCACGCCATGTACGGGCGCTGCGACGCGCCCGCGGCGTTCTTCGAGCGGCTCCGCGAGACCAATCCCGCGCCGTTCGAGTTCATGTTCAACCTGGGGGACGGCGAGTACCTGGTCGGCGCGTCGCCGGAGATGTTCGTGCGGGTCGCCGGCGACCGGGTGGAGACCTGCCCGATCGCCGGGACGATCAAGCGCGGCGCGGACGCGCTGGAGGACGCCCGGCAGATCCGCGCGATCCTGTCGTCGGCGAAGGACGAGTCGGAGCTGACGATGTGCACCGACGTCGACCGCAACGACAAGTCGCGGATCTGCGTGCCGGGCAGCGTGCGGGTGCTCGGGCGCCGGCAGATCGAGCTGTACTCGCGGCTGATCCACACCGTCGACCACATCGAGGGCCGGCTGCGTCCGGGGTTCGACGCGCTGGACGCGTTCCTGACCCACATGTGGGCGGTCACGGTCACGGGCGCGCCCAAGGCGTGGGCGATGCAGTTCATCGAGGACCACGAGGACTCGCCGCGCCGCTGGTATGGCGGCGCCGTCGGCTGCGTCGGCTTCGACGGGTCGATGAACACCGGGCTGACGCTGCGCACCGCGCAGATCCGTGACGGGATCGCGACGGTGCGGGCCGGCGCGACGCTGCTGTACGACTCCGATCCCGAGGAGGAGGAGCGCGAGACGCACCTGAAGGCCAGCGCGCTGCTGGGGGCGCTGGAGGCCGCGCAGCGGCAGGCCGCCGGGGCGGCGGCCGAGGAGCCGGAGGCGGCGCCGGAGACGCCGGGCGAGGGGCTGAAGGTGCTGCTCGTCGACCACGAGGACTCGTTCGTCAACACCCTCGCCGACTACTTCCGGCAGCAGGGCGCCGAGGTGGTCACGCTGCGGCACGGGTTCCCGGCGCGGATGCTGGACGAGCAGGCGCCGGACCTGGTGGTGCTGTCGCCCGGCCCGGGCCGTCCGGACGACTTCGCGACCCGGCGGCTGCTGGACGACCTCGGCGAGCGGGACCTGCCGGTGTTCGGGGTGTGCCTGGGGCTGCAGGCGATGGTCGAGCACGCGGGCGGCGAGCTGACGCTGCTGCCGGAGCCGTCGCACGGCAAGCCCGGCCGGGTGCGGGTGACCGGGGGAGCGCTGTTCGAGGGGCTCGCCGGCGAGTTCACCGCGGCCCGGTACCACTCGCTGCACGCCACCCCGGAGCGGGTGAAGGGCTTCGAGGTGACGGCGCTGACCGGGGACGTCGTCATGGCGGTAGAGGACCGCGAGCGGCGGCGGTGGGCGGTGCAGTTCCATCCGGAGTCGATCCTGACCGCGGCGGGCGGCGCGGGGCACCGGATCGTGGCGAACGTGCTGCGGCTCTGCCGGGAGCGGTGAGGGGCGCGGCCGTACTCGTTCGGGGCCAAATGTCAACCCGCCGCACGCAGGAGCCGGGTCTCGTCCTGAAGCATCATCGCGGGCGCCCGGAAATGGTCCCGTGGTTCATGGACCGGTCCCGGCGAACGCGGAAGACTCGGTGACCGGCCACCGCGCCGCCCGGCGCGCGTGATCGCCGTTATCCCGGCGGAGGGGGGACGCGTCCCCCCTCCGCACGGAAACCCCCTGCGCGCGGGCCTTTCCGGCCGAATCCACCCGCACCGAAACGCCGGTTCAGGGTTGACCGAATCAAGAGAGTGGTTTTGCCGGGTTCTTTCCGGGGATCCCCGTCGCCATGATTGCACTTCTGTCCATCATCGCGGCGATCCTCGTGATCGCCGGCATCTATGTGATCCTCGCCCGGCGTGAGCTGATCTGGGGCATCGTCCTCATCGTCGTCGGCCTCCTCGTCGGCCCCGGCGGAGTCAGCATCTTCACCTGACCCCGTCGGACCGGCGCCCCCGGGGACGAAAAGGTGACGAGGGCTGTCAGGTTTTCGCGCCAGCATCGTCCCCATGAGCCGTGAACTGAAAGGCACGATCGCACTCGTCGCGGGCGGCACCCGCGGCGCCGGCCGCGGCATCGCCGCCGAGCTGGGCGCCGCGGGCGCCACCGTGTACGTGACGGGCCGCACCACCCGGGCGCACCGGTCGGAGATGGGGCGCCCCGAGACCATCGAGGAGACCGCCGAGCTCGTGACCGCCGCGGGCGGCGAGGGCATCGCCGTCCGGGTCGACCATCTCGACCCCGGGCAGGTCACCGGGCTCGTCCGGCGGATCGACGAGGAGCACGGGCGGTTGGACGTCCTGGTCAACGACGTCTGGGGCGCCGACCACCTGTTCCAGTTCGGCAGGCCGCTGTGGGAGCAGTCGCTGGAGGACGGCCTGCGGATGCTGCGGCTGGCCATCGACACCCATGCCATCACCAGCCACTGCGCGCTGCCGCTGCTGATCCGCCAACCGGGCGGCCTCGTCGTGGAGATGACCGACGGGACCGCCGAGTACAACGCCCGCTACCGCGAGGACGTCGGGTTCTTCTACGACCTCGCCAAGAGCGCCGTCATCCGGATGGCGCTGGCCCAGTCCGCGGAGATCGCACCGCACGGCGCCACCGCCGTCGCGCTCACGCCCGGCTGGCTGCGGTCGGAGGCGATGCTGGAGCACTTCGGCGTCACCGAGGAGAACTGGCGGGACGGAACCGCCAAGGACCCGCACTTCGGCATCTCCGAGTCGCCCGCCTTCGTCGGACGGGCCGTCGCCGCGCTCGCCGCCGACCCCGACCGGGCGCGCTGGAACGGCGCGTCCCTGTCCAGCGGCGGACTCGCCCAGGTCTACAGATTCACCGACTCCGACGGCAGCCGCCCCGACTGCTGGCGCCACATCGCCGACGGCCGTCCCGCCGACCTCACCGGCTACCGCTAGCCGGGTGCGTCAGAGCAGGCCGTCGAGCTGGTCGGTGAGCCGGACGAGGGCGGGCAGCGCGTCCCGGATAGCGGTGCGGTCGGTCTCGTCGAGGCCCTCCAGCGCGGTGTTCAGCCGCCGCTCGTGCGCCCGGGCCCACGCGGCGAGCTGGTCGCGGCCGGCGTCGGTGAGGGTGACCGCGGACGCCCGCCGGTCGGCGGGGTCGACGGCCCGCGCCACCAGCCCCGCGGTGATCATCTGGCCGACCAGCCCGCTGACCGTGCTGGTGGCGAGGCGCTGCCGCGCGGCGAGGTCGCCGATCCGGACGGGGGAGCGCTCGGCGAGGACCTGCAGCAGCTCGACCTGCGCCATCGGCAGCGTCTCCCACGGGTACTCGGTGCGGATCGAGGCGCGCAGCGCCCGCCGCAGCCGGGTCACGGCCTCGGTGAGCAGGCGCGCGTCCGTCGCGCGCGTGGGCGTGCCGGGTTCGGGGGGCGGCGGCTCGGACATGCGCGCAACTCTAGCCGGGCTCCCCTCGCACGCCGTTCCGCCCGCCCGTCGCCGCCCACGCCGCCGCCACGGTGACCAGCGCCGCCGCGAGGAGCACGGCGATCGCCCAGTGCGTCCCGTCGAGACGCCCGCCGTCCGGCCCGAGGTGCAGGGCCAGCGTGACGAACGCGACCCCGAGCGCGGTCCCGAGGCTGCGCGCCATGTTGACCAGGCCGCCGCCGGTGCCCGACCACCGCGCCGGCACGGCCTTCATGATCAGCGCGTTGTTGGCGGGGGTGAACACGCCCAGCCCGAGCCCGAGGACGGCGGACTGCGCGGCCAGCCAGCCGGGGGACAGGGGAAGGAAGAGCAGCGCCGCGAGGGACGCCGCCGCGATGCCGGCGCCGAGCACGCCGCGGGCCCGGTCGCCCATGCCGCGCAGCAGCGGGTCGGCGCCGACCGCGCCGAGCCCGAACCCGGCGGGCAGCGCGGTCAGCACCAGCCCCGCCAGCAGCTCCGACGAGCCGCGGCCGGTCAGCACGATCGGCACCAGCACCAGCGGGCCGAACAGCACCAGGTACGCGCCGAGCGCCCCGGCGAGCCCGGCCGACACCGCGCGCACCCGCAGCAGGCCGAGGTCCAGCAGGGGAGAGGGCGCCCTCCGCTGCCGGGCCGCGAACGCCCAGCCTCCCGCGACCGCCACGGCGAACAGCGCCACGACGCCCCACGCCGGCACCGGCAGCCCGGACGCCGCCGAGACGCCGAGCAGGCCCGCGGTCGTCGCGACCGTCAGCAGCACCGCGCCGGCGCGGTCGAGCTCGCGGGACTCGCTGCGCTCGCGCGTCCGCGGCAGCAGGTAGTGGCCCGCGACCAGCGCGACGATCCCGATCGGCACGTTGACGCCGAACACCCAGCGCCAGCCCAGCGTGGACACCAGCGCGCCGCCCACCGTCGGCCCGAGCGCCAGCCCGAGCGCCTGCGCGGCGGCCTGCACTCCCAGCGCGCCGCGCGTCCGGCCGGACGGCGCGCTGGTCACCACCAGCGCCACGCTGTTGGCCTGCATCATCGCCGCCCCGGCGGCCTGCACGACCCGGAAGGCGATCAGCGCCGGCAGTGACGGCGCCAGCCCGCACGCCGCCGACGCGACCGCGAACACGCCGAATCCGTGCAGGTAGAGCAGCTTGCGGCCGCGTGCGTCGGAGAGCCGGCCGACCGGGATCAGCAGCGCCACCAGCGTCAGCAGGTAGCCCAGGGACACCCATTCCACGGCGGCGAGGGACGCCCCGAACTCCCCGCGCAGGCTGCCGTAGGTGAGGGTGACGACGCTGGCGTCGAGCTGGCCCATGAACGCGCCGAAGCAGACGGTCGCGACCGCGAGCCACCAGGCGCGGGGATGCTCGCGCACCCGGTGCGGCCGCGGCCGCTCCCGGACCAGCACGGCGGGCAGCCGCCGGAGCAGGGGTCGTTCCGCCAGTTGATCGCTCACGTCACCTCCGGCCGCGGCCGCCCCTCGGCGGCGCGGCGCATCGCACCGTCGTCCGCTGCACAATTTACATCGGTGACCGAAATATTCGGTTACCGTCCTATGTGTGCATGGTCACAGCGGCCCCGCGTCCCGGTGATCGAAGCCGAGGCTCAGTCGGCGTAGAGCGCGGCGAGCCGTGCGGCGCCGTCCGCCATCCGTGCCCGCAGCGGCGGCGGGCCGAGCACCTCGACCTCCGCTCCGAGCCGCATCAGCTGGGACGCCGCGACCTCCAGCGACTCGACCCGCAGCGTGGCGACCCGGCGGCCCCGCTCGTCGGGCTCCCCGGCGGTCTCGGCGGCCTGCTCGGCCGCGACCGGCTCGACCGCGAGGCGCAGCAGCCGCATGCCGTCCGGGCTGAGCCGTACGGTGATCTCCTCGCGCAGCATCGACCGGACGAACGCCGCCGCCTGCTCGTCCCAGTGCCGCGCGAGGTCGAACGCCTCGTCCCGCTCGAACACCGCGCCCGCAGGCTCCACCGCCGCGACGCGGTCGACCCGGTACGTGCGGGGCTGCCCGCCGACCCGCCCCACGAGGTACCAGGTGCCGTTCTTCAGCACGAGCCCGTACGGGTCGACGGTCCGGGTGACCTCCCGGTCCTTGCGGTACCGCAGTACGACGGTCTCGTCCCGCCAGACCGCGCGCGCGAGGTCGCGCAGCAGCGGCGGGGTCTCGGCATCGCCGAACCAGCCCGGAGCGTCCAGGTGGAAGCGCTGCCCGGCCCGCACCGGCGCGTCCCGCAGCGTCGCCGGCAGCGCCGCGAGCACCTTCAGCTCCGCCGCCGCGACGGCGTCGGCGAGTCCCATCTCCCCGGCCGGGCCGGGCAGCCCGGACAGGAACAGCGCCTCCGCCTCCTCCCGGCTGAGCCCGGTGAGCCGCGTCCGGTACCCGCCGACGAGGCGGTACCCGCCGTGGCGGCCCTGGTCGGCGTAGACGGGGACCCCGGCCGCCGACAGCGCCTCCACGTCCCGGTAGACGGTCCGCTCCGAGACCTCCAGCTCTCGGGCCAGCTCGCCCGCCGTCATCGTCCCCCGCGACTGCAGGAGCAGGACCAGTGAGATCAACCGGGCGGCGCGCATGCCCCCATTCTCGCCGGGCCGGGAGCCCCGCCGGACATTCCTGACAATCTTGTGGCAGGTTCGCCGGATTTCGCTGTTCCGGCCGGGTGGACGGCTGTTAGCTTCGCGGCGTGCTGACCGAAACATCCTCCCTCGGGGCGTTCATCGACGCCCTTCCGAAGGTCGAGCTGCACGTCCACCTCGTGGGCTCCGCCTCCGTCCCCACCGTCCTGGAACTGGCCCGCCGGCACCCCGGCGGCCCCGTCCCGGCGGACGAGCGCGAACTGCGCGCCTTCTACGAGTTCCGCGACTTCCCGCACTTCGCCGAGGTGTACGAGGCGGTGTCGAGCCTGGTGCGGACCCCCGAGGACGTCGGGACCCTCGTCCTCGGCACCGCCCGCGACCTCGCCGCGCAGAACGCCCGGTACGTCGAGCTGACCGTCACCCCGTACACCCACCAGCGCGCCGGCATGCCGATGCCCGCGATCACCGAGGCCCTCGACCACGCCGTCCGCGAGGCCCGCGACCGGCACGGGATCCGCGTGGCCTACATCTTCGACATCCCCGGCGAGTTCGGTGCCGAGGCCGCCCGCGGCACCCTCGACCACGCCCTCGCCCACCCGCCCGAGGCGCTCGTCGGATTCGGCCTCGGCGGCATCGAGCAGTGCCGCCCGCCGCACCGGGACGCGTTCCGCGACGCCTTCCGCGCCGCCCGCGCCGCCGGGCTGCGCAGCCTTCCGCACGCCGGCGAGATGACCGGCCCCGAGACGATCTGGGAGGCCATCGACGGCCTCGGCGCCGAGCGGATCGGCCACGGCACCAGCTGCCTGGACGACCCGCGCCTCACCGCCCGCCTGCGCGAGACCCAGATCCCGCTGGAGGTGTGCCCCACGTCCAACCTGCGGACCGGGCAGGTCGCGTCGCTGGCCGAGCATCCCCTGCCGCGCATGCTGGAGGAGGGCCTGTTCGTCACGCTGAACAGCGACGACCCGCCCATGTTCGACACCACGCTGACCGGCGAGTACCGCGCCGCCGCCGAGGTGTTCGGCCTCGGCCGCGCCGAACTCGCCGCGCTCGCCCGCAACGCCGTGACCGCGTCGTCCCTCGACGAGGCGGGACGGCGCGAGATCACGGCCGAGATCGACGCGCTGGCCGCCGGCTAACCCCACGCCATGCGGCGCCAGGGGCTGGCCGGATCGTCCGCGAGCATGCGGTGGCCGGTCAGGGACCGGTCGTACCACTCACCGAACTCGCCCTCATCGAACCGGAGCATGCGGCCGAGGATGTACCCCGCCGAGAACGACGTCCACGACGGGTACACCTGGTTCGCGTGATGGCCCGCCCGCAGGACGCACTTCTCGGCCTCCTCGGCGTCGCAGTACCCGGCGTTCAGCCCCCAGCGGGCCATGTTCACCGCGCGGCCGAAGTCGTAGCCGTAGACGCTCTCGACCAGGCCGTCGGGCGCCAGCAGCCCGTCCGCGCGGAACCGGGCCTCGTACCGCCGGACCAGCTCCGCCAGTGCGACGACCTGGCCGATGGTGTCGTCGGAGATGTCGCGCTCGCGGCACCAGGCGACGATCGCCGACCGCCAGGCGTGCGGGTCGGTGCCCCGGCCGCGCTGGTCGAGCACCATCTGGATGGCCGGATCGCTGTTCTCGGCGTTCAGCAACCGGTCCACCTGCTCGCGCCAGCCCGCGGCGTCGGTGATGCCCCAGTCGCGTTCGAGCAGGACCCGGTCGTCGCGGGCGCCGTCCGGCGTGGCGAGCGTGTTCCACGGGACGCCGTTCCCGACCGCCAGGTGCGCGCCCACCCCGAGCGCCGCGGCGAGCCGTCCCCACGCGGCGCTGTCGGGATCGGTGATCAGGACGTCGTGGTCGCGGTCGGGGCGCCGCTCGGCGTCGGCGAGCAGCGCGGCCACCTGCCGGTGCCCGTCGCCGCCGGGCGGCATCTTCGCCAGCAGGTCCCGCAGCGGGCCGAGCGCCCCGCGCGGCCCCGCGTCCTTGACGATCAGCCGCGCGGCGTGGACGCCCGCGACGTCGGCGCGCTTGTGGTCCTGCACCGAACGGAAGCCCGCCATCGCGCCCCACGCCCGGCGCGCCGCGTCGCCCGTTCTGCCGGCGGCGGCCAGCACGTGCGCCGCCTGCCCGTCCAGCGTCGCGCGGACCTCCGGTCCGCCGGGCAGCGCGGCCGCCGCCCGTTCGGCACCGTCCAGCACGCGGAGCGCCTCGTCCACCCGGCCCGCAGCGGCCAGCGCACGGGCCTGCCGGGCCCGCACGGCGGCGGCCGACGCCCGGTCCCCGCGCGCCTCGGCGTCCTGCGCCGCGGACGCGTACGCCTCCGCGGCCTCCTCCGAACGGCCCTGCCGCTCGTACCTGCGCGCCCGGTCCAGCATGGCCTGAAACGTCATCGATCCCTCCGTACGGCGCATACCGTATCGGGACGCCGGTCAGCCGGCCGCGGTGATCTCCACCCGGGTGTCGTGGAACACCGGGCCGCCGCCGAGGTCGGTGGCGCGCTCGTCGACCACCGCGTTGGCGTTAGACCCGCCGGCGAACTTCGGCCAGTGGCCCTTGGCGGTCGCCGCGACACCGGGCCTGACCTGGTCGGTCACCCGCAGGATGGCCTCGAAGGAGCCGCGGTCGTTGCCGACCCGCACCCGCTGCCCGTCCGCCAGGCCGCGCGCCGACGCGTCGTCCGGATGCACCCGCACGGTCGGCTCGCCGGCGCGGCGCCGCAACTCCGGGTTGTTGCCGAACTGGGTGTTGAGGAACTCGTGCGATGCCGCCGAGATCAGTGCCAGCGGGTAGCGCCCGGCCCGCTCGGCGTCGGCGACCTCGGCCGGCGGGACGTAGCCGGCCAGCGGGTCCGCCCCGGCGCCCGCCGCTCGCGCCGACCGGAACTCCAGCCGCCCCGACGGCGTCGGGAACCCGTCCGCGTACGGGACGAACGGATCCGGCACCGCCAGCCGAGCGAACCCCTCCTTGCGGAGCCGGTCCAGCGTGATCCCCGCCATCCACGGATGGTCGGAGGCCAGCAGTTGCTCGGCCAGCCGCTCGTCGGAGTCGTAGACGGCGGGCTCATCGATGCCCATCCGGCGCGCGAGCCGCCGGAACGTCTCGGACGTCGGCAGGCACTCGCCCGGCGGCGCCACGGCCGGCTCGTTCCAGGTCAGGTGCAGATGCCCGTACCCCTCGTGCAGGTCGGCGTGCTCGTGCTGCGCCGTCGCGGGCAGCACGATGTCGGCGTAGTCCACTGTGTCGGTCGGGAACTGCTCCAGCACCACGGTGAACAGGTCCTCGCGCGCCAGGCCTCGCCGCACCTTGTTCTGGTGCGGCGTACTGCCCGCCGGGTTCGCCGCGATGACGAACAGCGCCTTGACCGGCGGGTCCTGGACGTCCAGCAGCCCCTCGCCCAGCCGGCTCATCGACAGCGTCCGCACCGGTCCCGGGCGCAGATCGTCCCGGTACAGGGCTGCCTTGTTGAGCTTGATGTGGCCCGACGTCGAGAACGCGAGGCCGCCGCCGTGCCGCCGCCAGTCCCCGGTGACCGCCGGGATGCCCGCCAGCACGCGGAGCGTCGCGCCGCCGCCGGAGTGCCGCTGGATGCCCTGTGTCGCCCGGATGGCGGTGGGACGGGTGCGTGCGATCCGCTCGCCCAGCGCGACGATGTCCGCGGCCGGAACGCCGGTGATCTCCGCGGCACGCTCCGGCGGGAACTCCGCGATCCGCTCCCGGAACTCCTCCCACCCCAGCGTGTGGTCGCGGAGGAACTCCTCGTCCTGTGCGCCGAGCCCCACGATCACGTTCAGCACCCCCAGCGCGAGCGCCGCGTCGGTGCCGGGCAGCGGGGCCAGGTGCTCGTCGGCCTGCTGCGCCGTCCGCGTCCGCACCGGGTCGATCGCCACCAGGTGCGCCCCCGCCTTGCGCGCGTCCTGGACGAACTTCCACACGTGGTGACCGCTGGTCAGCGGATTCGTCCCCCACAGAAGGATCAGCCGGGCGTGCGCGAGGTCCTGCGGGTCCATGCCCCCCGCCGAGCCGATCGTCGCCTTCATCCCGGCGGCGCCGGCCGCCGAGCAGATGTCGACGGCATGCGCCGACGCCCCCAGCACGTTGAAGAACCGCCGCCCGCCGTAGCCCTCGCAGCCCTGCAGGTAGCCGAGCGTGCCCGTGCCCCAGTAGGGCCAGACGGCCTCGCCGCCGTGCTCGCCGATGACGCCTCGCAGCCGCCTGGCGATCTCGTCCAGCGCCTCGTCCCAGGTGATCCGCTCGAACCGGCCCTCGCCCTTCGCGCCGACCCGCCGCATCGGGTACAGGATCCGGTCGGGCTGCTCCGCCCGCTCCAGCCACCGGTTGACCTTCGTGCACAGCGCCCCGCGCGTGTACGGATGGTCCGGGTTGCCGCGCAGCCCGACGGCCTTCCCGTCCCGGACGGTCACCACCCACGAGCAGCCGTCGGGGCAGTCCAGCGGGCACGCCCCCAGCACCTTCAGCTCGGCCGCCATCCGTCCTCCCGTTCGCGTCGGTGGCCAGGCCTCCGAGGTAACCACATGACCATCACCACAATTCACCCATGACACCTGCTCTGGCGTCCGCGGCGGGTCGCGGCGGCCGCGCCGGGGTGGTTTCCTATGAGGCGAAGAGACGACCCGTGGGGGGAGCAGAGTGAAGAGCGTCGAGCCTGAGGTGTTCCTCGTTGCGCGGCCCGAGCTGGACTACGGCGAGGTCGCCCGGTACCTGCGGGACGTCGGCGGGGAGAGCTGGCTGGAGCGGCTCGACCGCGGCGACCTCGACGGCGAGCTGAACGACCCCCAGAACCTCGCGGAGTTCGCCGGGCGGCTGTGCTACCGCTCCTGGGAGCCGGGCCTCAACCCGAACGTGACCAAGGTCCGCACCGACTCGTCCGCCTACCTGGAGAACATCCTCCGGAGCCTGCACGGGTCGGTGCTGGAGCACGTCAGCTTCAGCTTCGTCCTGCACAACGTCAGCCGGGTGCTGACGCACGAGCTCGTCCGGCACCGCCCGGGCGTCGCCATCTCGCAGGAGTCCCTGCGGTACGTCCGGCTCCAGGACATCCCCTTCTGGTTCCCCGAGTGGGCCCGCGAGGACGCCGAGCTGATGAAGCGCGCCACCGCCATGCTGGAGCAGATGGAGGAGTTCCAGGGGTGGATGGCCGAGCACTTCGGGCTCGACGAGGAGGGCACCCCCTTCAAGGAGAAGAAGCACAAGACCTCCTTCATGCGCCGCTTCGCCCCCGAGGGCGTCGGGACGGGCCTGGTCTGGACGGCCAACGTCCGCAGCCTGCGGCACACCCTGGAGAACCGCACCGCGCCCGGGGCCGAGGAGGAGATCCGCCTGCTCTTCGGCAGGATCGGCGAGCTGATGCGCACGGAGGCGCCCGACCTGTTCGGCGACTACGAGATCGAGGACGGGGCCTGGGTGCCCCGGTGGCGCAAGGTCTGACGGCCCGCGGAGACCGGCTGCGGCCGGGGTCTGTACGTACGGCGTACGGCTGCGGCAGGATGCGGGGGCATGGCCGACATCATGATTCCCGCCGGCGCGCGGGAACTGCCCGCGTACCTCGCCGTCCCCGAGGGGGAGGGGCCGTGGCCCGCCGTGGTCATCGTGTTCGAGGCGCTCGGCGCCACCGAGGACATGCGCGCGCAGGCCGACCGGTTCGCCTCCCGCGGCTATCTGGCGGTGCTCCCGGACCTGTACGACGGGGCGCCGTGGCTGCGGTGCGTCCGCAAGGCGATGCTGCAGATGCGCGCCGGACGCGGTCCGGCCTACGACGCGGTGGAGGCGGCGCGGGCGTGGCTGGCGGCCCGCGACGACTGCACCGGCGACGTGGGCGTGTGCGGCTTCTGCATGGGCGGCGGGTTCGCGCTGGTCGCCGCGGCGAAGTACGACTTCGCGGCGGCTGCGGTCAACTACGGCATCCTGCCGAGAAGGCCGGAGGAGGCGCTGCGCGGGACGTGCCCGATCGTCGCCAGCTACGGCGGCGAGGACCGGACGCTGCGCGGCGCCGCCGCGAAGCTGGATCGGGTCCTGACCACGGCGGACGTCCCGCACGACGTCAAGGAGTACCCGGGCAGCGGGCACAGCTTCCTCACCAAGACCGAGATGCCGGGCCTGCTCGGCCCCGTCACGAAGATCGCCTTCGGGCTGGGCAAGGGCCGCGAGAACGGCCCGGACGCCTGGGAGCGCATCTTCGCCTTCTTCGACGAGCACGTCGCCAAAAAATCTACAACGTAAAGGCGTCGGCTCACAGACGCAGCACCGCCTGCGTCTGAGTCACCTGGGCGACACGGCGGCCAGTGCCGTCATACAGATCGGTCTGGACGACGATCGAGGTCCGGCCCGTGTGCAGCGGATGCGACACGCCGCGCACGCGTCCCTCCTTCACGCCCCGGAAGAAGTTGGTCTTGGACTCCAGCGTCGTCGTGGACGCACCGGGCGGCAGGTTGAGGAAGGCGCAGGCCGCGCCAAGGGTGTCGGCGAGCGCCATGAGGGCGCCGCCGTGCATCAGCCCGCCGGCCGTGCAGCGGTCCGCCGCCCAGTCGAGGTGACCGGCGACCTCCTCGGGCGCGGCCTCGTCGATCTCCACCCCGAGCGCACGGGCGAACGGCATGGCATCGGTGATCTGGTCGGGCGTGAGTTCCGTCGTCATCGATCCTCCTCGGAAAGTCCAACCCACCCTCTCGATCACCCGGTCACCACGTCCATTACCTCCCGGGTAAAGCTGAGGCGTCCGACCGCGTAGGAGGGAGCCGACCGGGGAGCCTCCCACCTGCAGTGATGCTGCGGGCCAGGGCCGCCGGGGGTAGGGGAGCGGGCCGACGCGACGGCATGAAGGAACGCCGCGTCCGATCGGCAGTGCACCCGCCCAAAGGTCGTCACCACCACTCGCGAGGGTTACCTGTTTGCCTGGGCGACCCAAGGCAAAGCCGCGGACCCCGAGTGGCCCACCTACCACCACGACGACCGGCGTACCGGGCGTTACGGCCCCCTGGGCTGACCCGCCGAGGGCCCCGCATCCCCGCCGGCCCGAGATCATCCGAACTTTTTTTGGCGCCCGCGGACTGGCCCTGAGGCCGCGTGTGGCGGGTGTTTTGGGCTGTCTTTGCTGGTGGGC
>NZ_BAAAMR010000171.1:0-14462 GCF_039529375.1 Actinomadura napierensis | reverse complement strand
GTCGCGCGGCCC
Source organism: Actinomadura napierensis (assembly GCF_039529375.1). NCBI lineage: Bacteria > Bacillati > Actinomycetota > Actinomycetes > Streptosporangiales > Thermomonosporaceae > Actinomadura > Actinomadura napierensis. Next base: position 14,450 of record NZ_BAAAMR010000171.1, on the reverse strand, counting down.
GGCGGGGTCTCGGGAGCGCGCGCGGGCGGCGGCTCGGCAGCGGGCGGCGGCTCGGCGTCCGGCGGCGGTAAGCCGTCCGGTGGCGCGGGTTCCGGGACCGGCACGCCGCGTCCGACGTCCTGGTCGGGACGCGGTGGAAGCGGCGGGGTCACCGGCGGCGGCGGCAGCGGCGGTTCGGGCGGGTCCGGTGGCTCGTCCGGTGGCGGCTCTGGCGGCGGCTCCGGGAGCTCCGGCGGTGGTTCCGGGAACGGTTCCGGTGGCGGGCGCGGCGGCTGGTTCTCCGGCGGCGGACGCTCGTCCGGCTCGACCGAACGGGCCCGCGGCCGTGCAGGCGGTGGCTCCGGCGGTGGCTCAGGCGGCTCGCGCGGTTCCGGCGGCGGCGCGCCCGCGCGCGGGTCCGGCGGGTCTGGCGGTTCCGGCGGTCCTGCGTCGAACGTCCCCCGGCCGCGTGCCGGTGCGGGCGGTGGCGAGGCCTCGCCGTCGAACGGCGGCCCGGGCGGGCGGCAGGCGCCGCCTCCGCTGTGGGGCCGGCGCGGTTCCGAGGAGGGGCCGCCGATCCCGTTCTGGCTGCGTCCGGTCGAGCCCGGCCAGGGCGAGTCCGACCGGGGCGAGTGATGAACCTGAACGACCGCCAGCGCAAGCTCCTGTTCGCGGGGCTCGTGGTGGTGCTCGCCGCGGTGGGCGTCTACCTGACGCTGGCGGCGCCCGACCGCGGCCACCACGAGGCGGACGCGCGTCCGAAGGTGACGGTGACGCCCGGCCCGAGCGGGGCGGGCGTGCCGCCCGCCCCCCCCCCCGCCGGGGATCCACAGCACCGTCGACCCGAAGCGCTTCGACATCTACCAGCTGCTGCCGTTCTCCCAGCAGGACTTCGCGACCGCCGCCGACCTGGCGCAGCGGTTCGTCGCGGCGTACGGGACGTACCGCTACGACGAGGACCCGACCGCCTACATCGGCCGGATGTCCGGGCTTGTCACCGACGACCTGCGCGGCCAGTTGGAGGCGGGCGCGTCGGCGCCGGGGATCCAGGACGAGCGCCGCAAGGGGCAGGTCGTCGCGCAGGGCAGCGCATCGCTCGACCAGGTCCGCACCATCGAGAACAACTCGATCATCTTCCTCGTGACGGGCAGGCAGCAGCTCACCAGGAACGGGACGGCGAGCAGCGACGGCAAGCAGTACGCGGTGACCGTCTCGCGCGACGGCGGCTCGCTGAAGGTGTACGCGTTCGAGCCGGCGGACGCGGGGCAGGCGGGTGACACCGGATGACCCCGAAACGCGTGCTGGCGGCGTGCGCGCTCGCCGCCGCCGCGGCGCTGTTCGTCGCGCTGATCTTCGTGCCGATCCTGTTCGGCGCGAGCCAGTTCATGTTCGGCGGCACCGTGAACGGCGGCTGCGTCGACACCGCGGGCGCGGGCGCGCAGCCGGCGGAGGCGGGCGACGCGAAGTCGATCCCGGCGGACTACCTGGGCCTCTACCAGAAGGCCGGCAAGGACTACGGCATCCCGTGGAACGTCCTGGCGGGCATCGGCGAGGTCGAGACCGGGCATGGGACGTCGAACGCGGCGGGCGTGCACAGCGGCGAGAACTACGCGGGCGCGGGCGGGCCGATGCAGTTCCTCGCCCCGACGTTCGCGTCGTTCGCGGTGGACGGGAACAAGGACGGCAAGAAGAACCGCTACGACCCGGCCGACGCGATCCCGACCGCCGCCGCCTACCTCAAGCACAACGGCGCACCGCAGCGGATGAAGACCGCGATCTTCCAGTACAACCACTCGTGGGACTACGTGAACCTGGTCCTGACCTGGGCGAAGCGCTACGCCAACGGTGACTTCGAAGCCGTCCAGTCCAACGGGGTCAACTGCGAGGACAACGACCTGCCGGCGAACGCGAGCGCGCTGGTCCAGAAGATCATCGCGTTCGCGCTGGCGCAGCGCGGCAAGCCGTACGTGTTCGGCGCGACCGGCCCGGACGCGTGGGACTGCTCCAGCCTCGTCCAGGCCGCCTACCGGGCGGCGGGCCTACCGATCCCGCGCACCACGTTCGATCAGTGGCCGTTCGGGGCGAAGATCTCCAAGGGCAGGGAGCAGCCCGGCGACCTGGTGTTCTTCAACTCCGGTCCGGGCACGTCGGCGGACAACCCCGGCCACGTCGGCATGGTGATCGGCAAGGGCAAGATGATCGTGGCGAGCTGCTCGTCGTGCGTGCCCGCGATCGGCGTGAAGACCTACAAGCGCCCCGACTGGGTGGGCGTGACGCGCCCGCTGGCCAGCCCCAAGCTCAAGGGCAAGGTCACGCAGCTGGCCGCGCAGCAGCCCGGCGGCTGAGCCGGCCGGCGGCGCCCGTCGCCGGGCCGCCGGCCGGGGACGCTCAGCAGCCGAAGTCGACGTCGTAGAACGTGCCGTAGTGGTCGGGCGTCCAGTACATCCCGTCATGGCCGAGATGGTCGGACGTGATGATGCGGCGGGCGCCGCGCGTGGAGCTGCCCGGCGTCTTCACCGTGTACTCGTGGTAGTAGCCCTGCGTCTCCTTCGGCAGCAGGGCTTCCCGGTTCTGGAAGACGGTGCCGTCCTGCGGGTACGGGAACGGCCCGCCCTTGTCGATCAGGGCGATCGTGTCGTCGGCCTGCGACGGGAGCGTCGACTCGCAGACGGGGGAGACGGAGGTCGCGGACGGGGCGGGAGCGGTGGCGGCGTGCGCCGCGGGGCCGGTGAGCCCCGCGATGAGCAGGGCGGCCGGCAGGAGCGCGCGGCGGAACCTGTGGCGGGGGGTGTTCATAGGGCGAGTGTCACCCCGCAACGCCTCCCGCGTCACCGCCGATCCCGGCAGTTCAGTCGAAATTGCCGAGCGCGTCACCGGTGATTCGGCACGCATCGGGCGGTCGCTCAACGGAACCGGCGCTTGCCGATCACCAGCAGGACGTCGCGCAGCGCGTCCGCCGCGTCGCGGACGGCCGCCTCGGGCACCCCGGCCATGGCCTCCCGGTGTGCGCGCGCCGAGGCGTCCAGCGCCAGGGCGGTGACGCGCAGGCCATCGGGGGTGAGCTGGACGAAGCGGCTGCGGGCGTCGCCGGTGTTGGCCTCCCGCTCGATGTGGCCGGCCTTCTGCAGCCGCTGGAGCACGTTGCTGGTGCCGCCGGAGGTGAGGAACGCCGACCGGGTCAGCTCGCTCGGCCGCAGCCGGTACGGTTCGCCGGCCCTGGTCAGCACGGTCAGCACCTCGAACTCGGCGTAGGTGAGGCCGAGGTCGGCCAGCTCCCCGCGCAGCGCCTGCTGGACGAGCGCCCCGATGCGCGAGGCGCGTTTGCTGACCTCCAGCATCGCGATGACGTCCTCGCCGAGGCCGTCCCGCCGCCAGGCCGCGGCCAGCTCGTCCACCTCGTCCCGGGGCCCGCCGTCGTCATCGCGCACATCCCGAGAATACTCGTCCACCGCATTGCTTTTTAAAAAGCTTTTCTTTAAGCTTCGAGTCATGACAACCTCCCTGCTTCTCCGCAACGGCACGGTCATCGACACCGCTCCGGCGCCCGGCGTCCTGGGACGCGCGGACGTGCTCGTAGAGGACGGGCGGATCGCCGCCGTCGGCCCCGCGCTGGCCGCGCCGGCCGGGGCCGAGGTGCTGGACGCGACCGGCCGGATCGTGATGCCGGGCTTCGTCGACACCCACCGGCACACCTGGCAGACCGGGATCCGCGCGATCCTCCCCGACAGCACACTGCCCGCCTACCTGCAGCGCGTCCTCGGCGAACTGGCACCGCGCTACCGTCCCGACGACGTGTACACCGGGACCCTCGCCGGCGCCCTGGAGTGCCTCGACTCCGGCATCACGACCGTCGTCGACTGGTCGCACATCATGTTCAGCCCCGACCACACCGACGCCGACATCGCCGCGCTCCGGGCGTCCGGCGTCCGCGCCGTGTTCGGCTACTGCTACGGCGGCGGCGGCGACCTTGACGCGCTCACCGCCGAGACGGCCCGCGTCCGCCGCGAGTACTTCGACACCCCGGCCGGGACCGTGTCGATGTGGCTGGCCGCGCTCGGCCCGGAGATCGCCGGCGGCGAACGCGCGCTCGCCGAATGGCGGCTGGCCCGCGACCTGGACCTGCCGGTCACCGTCCACATGGGCGGCCACGGGGCCGAGAGCGCCGCGCGGGGGCTGGCGTTCCTGGAGGACAACGGCCTGCTCGGCCACCCCGCCATGTACGTGCACGCCAACTTCTACACCGACGACGCGTTCAAGAGGATCGCCGCCAACGGCGGCACCGTCTCCGCCACGCCCGGCGTCGAGGCGGCCCTCGGCATCGGCGACCCGGCCACCGGACGCTCGCACGCCGCCGGCGTCCCGACCGGCCTCGGCGCCGACACCGTCGCCAGCGGCCCCGGCGACATGTTCGGCGTCATGCGGGCGGCCTACTTCCTGGAGCGCGCCCGCCCGGGCGGCGCCGGCACCTGGTTCACCACCGCGCAGGCCCTCCGCGCCGCGACCCTCGGCGGCGCCGAGACGGCCGGGCTCGCCGGCGTCACCGGATCCCTCACGCCGGGCAAGCAGGCCGACCTCGTCGTCCTGCGCACCGACAGCCTCGGGATGGCGGCGGCGCACGACCCGATCGCGGCCGTCGTCCTGTCCGCCGAGACGCGCCATGTCGACACGGTCATCGTCGGCGGCCGGGTCGTGAAGCGGGCCGGAGTACTGCAAGGCCACGACGTCCCGTCCCTGCTGAGCGCGCTGGAGGCGTCGGCGGGGCGCCTCGCCGCCGCCTGACGCCCGGCGGAATTCCGGCGAGGACCGTCGGCACCGCGTGGCATGCTGGCGGCGTGGAATCCGAGATACGCGTCCGCATCGCCGACGACCTGCTGATGTTCCTGCCCGCCGCCCGCCGCGAACCGCTGCGCCGGGTGCCGTGGGACGGGACGTCGACGCTCGGGCACGTCGTGGAGTCGCTCGGAGTCCCGCTCCCCGAGGTCGGCCGGCTGACCGTCCGCGGCGAGCCCGCCGGGGCGTCCGTCCGCCCGGCCGCCGGCGACGAGGTCCGCGTGGACGCCGTGCCCCGCCCCCAGCCGGTCCCGCTGGAGCCCGGCCAGGAGGCGCCCCGCTTCCTGCTCGACGTCCACCTGGGCACGCTGGCGCGCCGGATGCGGCTCCTCGGCCTCGACACCGCCTACCACAACGACATGGACGACCCGGCGCTGGTCGTCCAGGCGAACGCGGAGCGCCGCGTCCTGCTCACCCAGGACCGCGGCCTCCTGCGCCGCCGCGCGCTCTGGTTCGGCGCCTACGTCCGCGGCTCCCGCCCCGACGACCAGCTCCGCGACCTCCTGGACCGCTTCGCGCCCGTCCTCAGCCCCTGGACGCGCTGCACCGCCTGCAACGGCGTCCTGCTCCCCGTCGACAAGCAGGAGATCGAGCGCGACCTCGAAGCGGGCACCCGCCGCAGCTACGACGTCTACGGCCGCTGCGCCGACTGCGGCCAGGTGTACTGGCGCGGCGCCCACGGCGACCACCTTGAGAAGATCGTCGAAGAGGCGACCCGCCGGGTCGAGGCGGCCCGCACCGGAACCGTCCGGGCGGAACCCGCCGTCTCAGAATGACCGGGCGGAACGGGAGGGGCTGGTCACCATCGGCGATCTGGTAGTCGTGGGCGCGGCGATCATCCGGGACGGGCGGCTGCTCGCCGCGCAGCGGGCCGAGCCGCCGCACATGGCCGGCGGCTGGGAGCTGCCCGGCGGCAAGGTGGACCCGGGCGAGTCCGACGAGGACGCCGTCGTCCGCGAGTGCCACGAGGAGCTCGCCATCAAGATCCGCCCGCTCCGCCGCGTCGGCGGCGACTGGCGGCTGAGCGAGCGCGCCCTCCTGCGCGTCTGGACCGCCGAGATCGTCGAGGGCGAGCCGCAGGCCTTGGAGCACCTGGCCCTCCGCTGGCTCACCCGCGACGACCTGTACGACGTCGCCTGGCTCCCCGGCGACCGCCCCGTCATAACCGAACTGGAACCCGACCTCCGCCCGACCGCCAAGGGCTAGGAGATTCGATTCGCGCCGGCGTAGTCGGAGCGGGTGGACAGTTTGGAGATCTTCACCACATCGCCGGTCTGCGGGGCCTGGAGGAACTTGCCGTCGCCGACGTAGATGCCCATATGGTGCAGGTTGCTGCCGAAGTAGACCAGGTCGCCGGCGCGCAGCGAGCCGCGGGAGACCTTGCTGCCGAGCTGGTAGAGGTCGCCGGTGTAGTGCGGCAGGCCGGACTTGCCGACCTGGGCGTAGGCCCAGACGACGAGGCCGGAGCAGTCGAAGGAGCTCGGGCCGGCGGCGCCCCAGACGTAGGGGCTGCCGAGCTTGGTGAGGGCCTTGCGGGCCATCTTGGCGGGCAGGTCCGAGCCCTTGATCGTGGCGGTGAGGCCGGACTTGGGGTCGGTGGTGTGGGTGGTGGTGAGCTTGTCGAGGCGCTTGACGACCTCGTCCACCTTGGCCTTGGCGGCCTTGCGGGCGGCCTGCACCTTGGCCTGGGCCTGCTTGACCTGCTCGGTGCGGTCCTGGGCGGCGCGCTGGGCGGCCTCGGCCTGGTCGACCTGCTTCTGCAGGGCGAGGACGGTGGTGGCCTGGTTCTGCTGGAGGTAGGCGGAGTCGGAGAGGCTGTCGGCGCTGCCGCCGGAGCTGAAGATCGCGTCGGGCCCGCCGCTCATGTAGTTGGCGGCGGCCAGCTGCGCGAGCCGCTGCCGGGCGGGCGCGGTCTGCTTGAGCAGCTGCTGCGCGTACTTGGCGGCGGCCTGCTCGGCCTTGACGGCGTGGCCGAGGTCGACGCGCGTCTTGTTGTACTGCTCGGTGAGCGTCTCCGCCTCGTCGTTCAGCTCTTTCAGGCTCTGCTTCAGGCCCTTCTCCGTGGTGGGGAGGGGACTGGGCGTGCCGGTGGCCGACGGGGCGGCGGCGGGGCCGAAGGGGGTCGCGGCGTGCGCGGCGACGGGCGCGGTGGCGCCGAGGCCGGCGAGCAGCAGTGCTGCGGCGGTCACGGTCGGCGCGACGCGCCGCCGGTGAACGGGGTCCGGTGCCAAGCCGGTGTTCTCCTCTCCTCGCTCGCCTACCGGGTTAGCTGACGGGTTCGGGCCAGGAGTCGCCCTACGACGTGCGTCGATTCACCCCAGGGGGATGGGTCCCCGGTTCGCCCGCGGGTGGGTGCCGCGGGGGATTCGGCGGTCCGGCCGCAGCCCCGGGGGGTGGGGCTCCGGACGACCGGATCTCGGGAAGATTACAAAGGATGGACAAAGATGGCCAATCGGGGCCCCTGTGAGGCATGGGAACGGGCGGCTCGGGGCGGGTTGCGCCCTGCGCCAAGTAGAATGAAGGTAGCCGCGCGTCTGCGGCGACTCCCGAACTCTCACGCAAGGCGAGCCCGCATGCCCATCTCCACGCGCGACGACCTCCGGAACGTCGCGATCGTCGCCCATGTCGACCACGGCAAGACGACGCTGGTCGACGCCATGCTCTGGCAGTCCGGTGCCTTCCGCGAGAACCAGGACGTCGACGACCGCGTCATGGACTCCAACGACCTGGAGCGCGAGAAGGGCATCACCATTCTCGCCAAGAACACCGCCGTCCGGCACAACGGCATGACCATCAACATCATCGACACGCCCGGCCACGCCGACTTCGGCGGCGAGGTCGAGCGCGGCCTGTCCATGGTGGACGGCGTCGTCCTGCTGGTGGACGCCAGCGAGGGCCCGCTGCCGCAGACCCGGTTCGTGCTGCGCAAGGCCCTGGAGGCCAAGCTGCCGGTGATCCTGGTCGTGAACAAGACCGACCGTCCCGACGCCCGCATCGACGAGGTCGTGGACGAGACGTACGAGCTGTTCATGGACCTCGACGCCACCGAGGAGCAGATCGACTTCCCGATCGTGTACGCCTCGGGCCGGGCCGGGCGCGCGTCGCTCGCCAAGCCCGCCGACGGCGGCATGCCCGACAGCGAGGACCTGGAGCCGCTGTTCTCGGTGATCACCGAGACGATCCCGGCGCCGTCCTACGACCCGGACGGGCCGCTGCAGGCGCACGTGACGAACCTGGACGCCTCCAGCTACCTCGGCCGGATCGCGCTGTGCCGGGTGCACGCCGGGACGATCAAGAAGGGCCAGCAGGTCGCCTGGTGCCGGCACGACGGCAGCATCGAGAAGGTGAAGATCACCGAGCTGCTGATGACCGAGGCGCTCGCCCGCAAGCCCGCCGACGAGGCGGGGCCGGGCGACATCATCGCGATCGCTGGCATCCCGGAGATCATGATCGGCGACACCATCGCCGACCCGGAGGACCCGCGCCCGCTGCCGCTGATCACGGTGGACGAGCCCGCGATCTCCATGACGATCGGCACCAACACCGGACCGATGGCCGGCCGCGAGAAGGGCACCAAGGTCACCGCCCGGATGGTGAAGGACCGCCTCGACCGGGAGCTGGTCGGCAACGTGTCGATCAAGGTGCTGCCGACCGAGCGGCCGGACGCCTGGGAGGTGCAGGGCCGCGGCGAGCTGGCGCTGGCGATCCTGGTGGAGAACATGCGCCGGGAGGGCTACGAGCTGACCGTCGGGAAGCCGCAGGTCGTCGCCAAGGAGATCGACGGCAAGAAGCACGAGCCGGTCGAGCGGCTCACCGTCGACATCCCCGAGGAGCACCTCGGCGCGGTCACGCAGCTGCTGGCGGTCCGCAAGGGCCGCATGGAGCACATGACCAACCACGGCACCGGCTGGATCCGGATGGAGTTCCTGGTCCCGGCCCGCGGCCTGATCGGGTTCCGCACCGAGTTCATGACCGAGACGCGCGGCACCGGCATGGCGCATCACGTGTTCGAGTCCTACGAGCCGTGGTTCGGCGAGCTGCGCACCCGGCCGTCCGGCTCGCTGGTCGCCGACCGGTCCGGCGCCGCGACCGCGTACGCGATCACGAACCTGCAGGAGCGCGGCACGTTCTTCGTCGGGCCGACCACCGAGGTGTACGAGGGCATGATCGTCGGGGAGAACTCGCGCTCCGACGACATGGACGTCAACATCACCAAGGAGAAGGCCAAGACCAACATCCGGTCCTCGACGTCCGACATCGCCGAGACGGTGACCCCGGCGCGCCTGCTGACGCTGGAGCAGTCGCTGGAGTTCTGCCGTGAGGACGAGTGCGTCGAGGTGACCCCCATGGCCGTCCGGATCCGCAAGGTGGTGCTCGACGCCAAGGAGCGCGAGCGGACGCGCGCCCGCACCAAGCGCGCCGGCTAGCCGCCGGGAGACCTGAGGGCTCGCTCAAGCACGGTCAGGGTGCGAGCCGCCAGGCGAGCACCCTGGGCCGGGGTTGTGCCAACAGGGGCGGCCCCGCGGTTCCGAGAACCGCGGGGCCGCGCCCTTTTCGTTTCGTGCCGCCGTGCTAGGCGAGCTGGACGGTGCCGGTCACGTCGGCGGCCAGGCGGAGCTGGTCGCCGTCGCGCAGCGGGGCCTCCACGCCGCGCGGGAGGCGTTCGCCGTTGACGAACGTCCCGTTGGTGGAGCCCTCGTCGCGGACCCACGCCGTCCCGGACGGGTCGAGCCAGACCGTGGAGTGCCGCCGCGACACGTTGTCGTACTGCGTGAACGTGGCGGCCACCGGGGACTGGCCGGCGTCGCGGCCGAGCACCAGGTGCTGCCCGACGGAGACCTTCAGCTCCCCGGTCGGGAACTGCACCCGCAGGACGGGCGTGCCCTTCTGCGGCAGCGGGCGCAGGCACGAGTCGCACTGCGCGGCGCCCGGGTTGCTGAGCACCGCCTCGCAGTACGGGCACATGAACGCCGTGCTGTCGGGCTGCTGCGGGTGCTGGTGCCCCCGCTGCTGGTCCGGCGGCAGCAGCGTCGCCTCGCGCCCGTGCGGCGGCGGCAACGGCGGCTGCTGCGGCGGCGGGCCGAACTGGTGGTCGCCCGGCCCGGGCTGCGGCATGTACTGGTCCGCCGGCGGGTACGGCTGCTGCTCGGGCTGCCGGTACTGGTCGGGCGCCGGCGGCTGGTGCTGCTGCGGCGCGCCCCACTGGTCCGGCTGCTGCTGCGGCGGTTGCTGCTGCTGTGGCGGCGGCATCGACCAGGGGTCCGCCTGCTGCGGCGGCTGCCCGTGCTGCGGGGCGCCGTGCTGCCGCTGCGGAGGCTGCTGCTGCTGCGGCGTAGGCGGCGGGCCCCACTGGTCCGGTTGCTGCTGCTGCGGCGGACCCCACGCGTCCGGCTGCTGCTGCGGCGGGCCCCACTGGTCCTGCGGCGGCTGCCCGTGTTGCGGAGCGCCGTGCTGCGGCGGGGGACCGCCGTGCTGGGGAGCGCCGTGCTGAGGGGCACCGTGCTGGGGAGCGCCGTATTGCGGAGCGTCGTGCTGCGGTGGCTGCTGGTAGTCGTGCTGGGGCGGCTGCTGGTACGGCTGGCCGTGCTGCGGCGGGGGGCCACCGTGCTGAGGAGCGCCGTGCTGGGGAGCGCCGTGCTGAGGAGCGCCGTGCTGAGGGCCGCCGTGCTGCGGGGCGCCGTGCTGGGGCGGGCCCTGGTCGTAACCGCCGGGACCGGCCCGGTGGCCGCCCGGGCGCGCCAGATTGGCGCCGCAGCTCAGGCAGAGCAGATCGCCCTGCTGGTACGGCTCGTCACAGACAGGACAGTTCAAGGTCGCCATGACACATCCCCCGAGCGCACGCCGGCGCGTTCGAGCCTCGACGTGAGGTGCTCCATGTCACCCCTTCGCGGGATCCCGATGTAGTACACCCGCCTTCCCTCCGGCCCTTCGTCCACGGACACCTGTACTCGGGGCCCTGCGTGTTCCCTAGTCTTACCGATGCCGGCCGGTGCCCCGTACCGCTCCCGCCCCAGAGGGGAGAGCGGGACGACGCGCTGGTTCGCCGACCCCCTCCAGAGTAGAGAGCCGTCTTCCGGGTGTCGCCCCCTCGGGTTGAGCCGGTCGACGTACGGCCCCGCCATCACGGCATCGCACAGGCCGAGGATCTCGCGCGACCCCCGGACCCGCGAAAGCCGCGAGTAGACATATCCGCTGTACACCAATATGTCCAATGGCATCGTCTCACGCCGGGAGTTGCGCCATGCGCGGATCCCGCGCAGCAGGGCGGCGAGGGCGGCGGGCTGCTGGAACGGCTCCCCGCCGGAGATCGTCACCCCGTCCAGCGGTCCCGGAAGGGACTCCAGCCAGCCGAGAACGGCCTCGACCGGCACGGCCTTGCCCGGATCCGCGTCCCAGGTGTCGCGGGAGAGGCAGCCGTTGCAGTGCAGCGTGCAGCCCTGCGTCCAGATGCCCGCGCGGGTGCCGGGGCCGAGTGTGGTCACCGGGTAGTGCGCCTTGGCGAGCAGCAGCGCGGGAGCCTCTCCGGGGGGCGGGGCGGCGGCGGTCACTGGATGTCCAGATGGACGATGCCGCCCTCGCGCCGGATCCCCCACACGGTGATCCGCTCGTCGGCGATGAGCTCCCGGTCGAACAGCGCGCGCGCCAGCGGGTTGACGAAGTGCGACTCCAGCGCCATGCCGATGCCGCGGCCGCCCTTGTCCAGCTCGGCGGTGCACCATTCGCGCAGGGTCTGCAGCGCGTCGTCCTTCACCGTCAGCATGAGCCGGTGCTCGTCGGCGACCCGCTTGCAGATGTTCGCGAACTGCAGGTCGAAGATCTTGTGCGCGGCGTCGCCGGAGATGAAGTCGAACACCACGATGTTGTCGCCGAACCGGTTGAGCAGCTCCGGCCGGTTCAGCACCTCGGTGAAGTGCGCGGCGACCGCGTCCTTGATCCGCTGCTCGACCTCGAAGTAGGACATCCCGGGTGTGATGTTGCGCACCCGGTCGCCGGCGAGGGCCGGGACGGCCTCCAGCATGCCCGGCTCGCGGCCCGGCACGAACATCCCGAGGTTCGAGGTGAAGATCAGGATCGACTCGGAGAAGTGCACCGTGTTGCCGCGCCCGTCGGTGAGCCGGCCGTCCTCCAGGATCTGCAGGAACTTGTCCAGGATCCGCGGGTGCGCCTTCTCGATCTCGTCGAAAAGGATCACCCGGAACGGGTCCTCGCGGACGGCGTTGGTCAGCTCGCCGCCCGCCTCGTGGCCCACGTAGCCCGGCGGCGCCCCGATCAGCCGGTCGCCGGAGCCCTCGGCGGAGAACTCGCTCATGTCGAAGCGCAGGTAGGCCGACTCGTCCCCGAACACCAGCTCGGTGATCGCCTTGGCCAGCTCGGTCTTGCCGGTGCCGGTCGGGCCGGCGAAGAACAGCACGCCGCGCGGCCGGCTCCCGGACCGGGTCGCCTGCGCCCCGGACAGCCCGAGCACGGCGCGCTTGAGGATGTCGAGCGTCTTGGTGACGGCCTGCGGCTGCCCGATCACCCGCTCCGGGACGCGCTTCTCGCCCTCCAGCACGCGGCGCCGCAGGTGCCCGCGGCTCCACGGGTTGTCCAGCACGCCGAGCTTGTAGGTGCGCACCGCGTCCGGCAGGTCGGCAAGGTCGACGTTGCGCTCCTTCGCCAGCCGGGTCACCTCGATCATCGACTGGAGCGTCAGCCCGTCGGCCTGCTCGGCGAACGAGTCGCACGCCGCCGCGGCCGTCTCGTCCGAGCCGACGTCGCTGACGCCGAACGCGCGGGCCAGCAGCCGCGCGGTCTCCTGCCGGTCGCCGAGGTGCGGGCGCGGGATGGTGATCTCGCGGACCGCGTCGTTGTCGGCGGTCAGCCAGGACGGCAGGTCGCCGGGCCGCTCCACCAGCCACACGACCGGGTTGTACAGCGGTTTCGGCCGCGCCCCGGCGCCCCGGACGGGCCGGGCGGTGCGCGACAGCTTCGCGCAGAACCGGAAGAAGTCCCGCTCGGCGGGCTCCATCTCGGTCGGGGTGCGGGCGATCCGGGACGCCGAGTCGATCACGAACGCGGCGCGCACGTTCTCCTGCGGCCGGGCCACCGCGGCCAGGTGCCGGGTCAGCGCCTCCAGCGACGGCCGCTCGTCCTTGATCTTGCCGAGCACCCGCTCGGCGGCGCGCCCGGCCTCGTCGCCGGCCTCGTCGCCCGGCGGCGGGACGATCTCCAGGCCGTCCACCGGGTCGTACACCACCATGAAGGACGCGCCGCTGGCGTGCAGCGTCTCCCACAGCAGCGAGCGCAGCGGCAGCAGCCGCGCCGGCCCGCCGCTCGCCGTCGGCGGCGCGAGGAAGCTGTCGTACAGGTTCCCCGACAGGACGTACTGGGAGTGCACCGACAGCGTCGCGTCGAGTTCGCGGATGAACGGCGGCCAGCCCTGCAGCCGGCCGCCGAGGGTCGGCGAATCAATGCTCATCTGGCTCGCTCCACTCCGCTCTGCCCGAAAGGGGACGACCCCCGACACGCCCGGAGCCGGCATCCGCGCTCACGGGCCCCTGGAAGGGACACGTCAACTGGGACGCTCGCGGCGGCGTTCGCGTTGGCCTGCACGCCCCCCAGTCTGCCGTGACGCGGCGCTCACCGGCAGTTCCCGCACGCCGGGCTCCAGCCGCCAGGACACCTCGGAGCGGATCCCGCCCTCCGCCAGCCGCGCCCGCGCGGCCTCGAACGCCTCGCACCACTCGCGCTCCCGCTCGACGTCGACGCGCCGGTCGTCCTCGCTCGCGGCGGGACGGTCCCGCATCATCGACGCCCGGACGTGCGCGGCGTCGTCCACCCGCATCCGCACGCTGTGGTCGGGCCAGGCCCCCTTGGTCAGCACCACCGAGCCGTCCCCGGCGGTCAGCGTCTCGAAACCCGCCTGGACCTGGTAGCCCATGTCCTCGAACGCGGCCGTGATCGAGTCGAGGACGTACCGGCGCTCCGCCTCGGCCTGCTCGGCGGCCTCCCGCTCGGCCGCGCGGCGCCGCGCCCGCTCCCGGAGCTCCTCGGTGCGCCGGTTGGCGTCCCGGATCCGCAGCCGGACCTCGTGCAGGACGCCCTCCGCCTCCTCGGCGGTGCCCGCGGCGGCCAGCAGCCGGGCCGCCTCGGCGACCGCGCGGCGCTCGTCCTCGGCGGCGTCGGGCAGCAGCCTCGCCATGATCCTTTCCAGCGTCCGCTGTGCCTCGGCGTCGCCGTCGCGCCGCGGTGGCGGTGCGCCGGTGTCGGCCTGGAGCCCTTCCGCCGGGGCGGCGAAGACCTGGGCGGTGACCTGCGCGGCGAGATGCTCCGACAGGCGCCGCTCCGCCTCGTCCAGCAGGGGGTCGATGGTGGCGCACCAGGCGGTCAGCTCCTCGGCGGACTCCTCGCCGGGTACCAGTTGCGGCGGCAGCGCCGCCTCCGCGCCGATCTTCGCGCGGGTCTCGGCGAGCGCCGCGATGCGCGCGTTGCGCTCCACGACCTCCCGCAGCGCCCGCTCCTGCGTCCGGACCTCGGCGAGCGCCGCCTCCCGCGCCTCGGCGCGCCCGGCGGCGAGCGCGGCCAGCGCCTGCGCGCCGCGGTCGGCCGGGCCGCCGCCGCCTCCCAGGACCCGGCTCATGCCCCCGGGCAGCACCACCGCC